>DATGWU010000256.1:0-3379 GCA_035299345.1 Rhizobium sp. | reverse complement strand
AGCCGGCCGGCGATGTAGAAGCAGCGCGCCGCGCCGATCATGCCGATGGCGTCGAGCCGGTCGGCATCCTGCAGGATTTTTGCTTCCAGGGTCTCGGGCGCGATGCCGGCGGAAAAGCTGTGGGCCTCGATCGCGTGGCCGACGCGGTCGATGTCGGCCGCCGCCCATCCGAGGCCGGCGAGGATCCTCGCCGCCTTCTCTGCCGCCAGCCGCGAGGCGCTCGCCCTGAGCGGCGAGTTCTTCTCGACCGCCACGCAGTCGTGCAGGAGGACCGCGGCGGCAAGAATCCGGGTGTCGCCGCCCTCGTCGCCGGCGATCCGCATGGCGTTGCGGAACACCCTCAGCACATGGGCGATGTCGTGCGAACCGTCATCGCTGTCGGTGGCATGGGCGAGGAG
The DNA here is from genome assembly GCA_035299345.1 of Rhizobium sp. Taxonomy (GTDB): domain Bacteria; phylum Pseudomonadota; class Alphaproteobacteria; order Rhizobiales; family Rhizobiaceae; genus Allorhizobium. Next base: position 2,981 of record DATGWU010000256.1, on the reverse strand, counting down.
TTCTGCCGCAAGCGCCTCGTGCGGGGCGAAGGCATCGGCGATCGGCGGACGGGACATCGGCGGGTCCTGCAGGAGCGTGGAGGGCGGTTTCTCTCCTCCCGTACCCGCGTCCCGGCAGGAGCGCAATGCCGGCGCCGACCTTCTCCATGCCGCCATGTCGCATGTCATCGGAACGACACCGCCTCTTGCAACTTGTCACAAAAGTTTCTAAATCGAGCGTACCGGCACGCGCCGGTTTTCTTTGACTTTGCTTATGCTCAAATTGAGCATAAATGGAAGCCGGCGACGGCGGGGAGACGAGGATGCAACAGGTGCAAGGTGCGACCGCCGCAAAGGCGCCGGCTGGCAGTGCCACCGAACGATACGGAATTCTGGAGCGCCCGGACCTCTCCTTCACCCCGGCCGTCGCCAAGGAAACCGAACATCTCTACGAGCGCGTGAAGAGCTTCATCCCGGCGATCGAATGGCCGGTCTTCGCGCCCTATGTGCACGCGATCAACCGGCTGAAGAAGGAGCGCGGCGCGGTCATCCTCGCCCACAACTACCAGACGCCGGAAATCTTCCACTGCGTCGCCGACATCAAGGGCGATTCGCTCCAGCTCGCCCGCGACGCGACCCGCGTCGACGCCGGGATCATCATCCAGTGCGGCGTGCACTTCATGGCCGAAACGTCGAAGCTGCTCAATCCCGAAAAGACGGTGCTGATCCCGGACGGCCGGGCGGGGTGCTCGCTGTCGGAATCGATCACGGGCGACGACGTGCGGGCGCTGAAGGCGCGCTATCCGGGCGTCCCGGTCGTGACCTACGTCAACACCTCGGCCGACGTGAAGGCGGAAACCGATATCTGCTGCACGTCCTCGAATGCAGTGGCGGTCGTCGACAGCCTCGAATCGGACACCGTGCTCTGCATCCCGGACGAATACCTGGCGATGAACGTCGCCAAGAAGACGAAAAAGAAGATCCTCACCTGGCAGGGGCACTGCGAGGTGCACGAGCGCTTCACCGCCGAGGAACTGCTCGAGTACAAGGCCGCAGATCCGTCGATCGAGATCGTCGCCCATCCGGAATGCCATCCGAGCGTGCTGGCCGTCTCTGACTATGCCGGCTCGACCTCGGGCATGATCGACTACGTCAAGACAAAGCGCCCCGGCCGCGTGCTGCTGGTCACCGAATGCTCGATGGCCTCCAACATCCAGGCGGAGGTGAAGGACGTCGACTTCGTCAAGCCGTGCAACCTCTGTCCGCACATGAAGCGGATCACGCTGCCGAAGATCCTCGACAGCCTGCTCTTCATGACCGAGGAGGTCACCGTCGATCCGGCGATCGCCGGCCGCGCCCGGCTCGCCGTCGAGCGGATGATCAACCTGAAGCAATAGCAGTACCCGCAAGATCGGCCCTGGGCCGAGGGAGACCAGTCAGATGCCCACGAATATCGAATCCATCCGGCCGCAGTCGTGGCAGGGCATCGACGACATCGTGATCGTCGGGGGCGGGCTTGCCGGCCTGTTCTGCGCGCTGAAGCTCGCGCCGCGTCCCGTGACCGTTCTCGCCGCCGCGCCGATCGGCCACGGCGCCTCCTCCGCCTGGGCGCAAGGCGGCATCGCCGCGGCGATGAGCCCCGGCGATACTGTCGAGAAGCACCTTGCCGATACGCTCGCCGCCGGTGCCGGCATCGTCGACGAGAAGATCGCCCGGCTGATGATCTCGGAGGGGCCGGACCGCATCCGCGACCTCCTTTCCTACGGCGTTCCCTTCGACCGCGACCTCGAAGGCAAGCTCCTGCTCTCGCGCGAGGCTGCCCATTCCGAGCGCCGCATCGTGCGGGTGAAGGGCGACCAGGCCGGCAAGGCGATCATGGAAGCGCTGATCGCCGCCGTCCGCAGCACGCCGTCGATCCGTGTCATGGAAGGCTATGTCGTCGAGGAACTGGTGGTCGAGGGCCGCTTTGTCTCGGGCGTCATCGCAAGGCCCGACGCCGGCAAGTCCAAGACCCGCGTCGCCTTCCCGGCACGCGCGGTGGTGATGTGCTCGGGCGGTGTCGGCCATCTCTACCAGGTGACGACCAATCCGGCGGAGGCGCGCGGTGCCGGCCTCGGCATGGCCGCGAAGGCAGGCGCGATGGTCGCCGATCCGGAATTCGTCCAGTTTCATCCGACCGCGATCGACATCGGCCGCGATCCCGCACCGCTCGCAACCGAGGCACTGCGCGGTGACGGTGCGATCCTCGTCAACGCCGCCGGCCACCGCTTCATGACCGACCTGCATCCCGATGCCGAGCTCGCCCCGCGCGATATCGTCGCCCGCGGCGTCTTCGCCGAGGTGAAGGCCGGCCGCGGCGCCTTCCTCGACTGCACGAAGGCGGTCGGCGCGCATTTCCGCGAACTCTTCCCGACCGTCTACGCCTCCTGCATGGAAGCGGGCATCGACCCGGTCACTCAGCCGATCCCGGTGGTTCCGGCCGTCCATTACCACATGGGCGGCGTGCTGGTGGATGCCGACGGCAAGACGACCGTCGACGGGCTCTGGGCGGCCGGCGAGGTGACCTCGACTGGCGTGCACGGTGCGAACCGGCTCGCGTCCAACTCGCTGCTCGAAGCCATCGTCTTTGCCGCCCGCATCGCCGAGAACATCAAGGGCATGCTGCCGGAATCGACCCTCTACGAATGGCCGAAGAACGCCGGCGAGAACGACGAGCTGGTGACGCTGGAAGACAGCCCGCAGCTTGCCGAACTGCGCCGGCGGATGTCGGCGGAGGCGGGCGTCATCCGCACCGGCGAGGGGCTGAAAGCCCTCATCCGCGACATCGCAAGGCTGGAGCGCGAGAACACCCGCATCCGCTTCTCCAACATGGTGGCCGCGGCAAAGCTCATCGCGACCGCCGCTTATCGCCGTCAGGAGAGCCGCGGCGGACATTTCCGCGCCGACCGCCCCGACACGGTCGAGAGCTGGCGCCACCGCACCTACATGACGCTGAAGGATGC
>DATGWU010000255.1:0-1915 GCA_035299345.1 Rhizobium sp. | reverse complement strand
GTCTCTCCGGCCTTTGCATTCCCGCCTATATCCTCGACATTCCCGGCGGCCACGGTAAGGTCGAGATCAGCGAGCGGGCGCTGACCGGCCATCCGGACGGGGGCTACTGCGTCACTGACCCACAGGGCAGGACCCACCACTATCCTGTAAAGAGATAGCCGGCTTTTTCGTTCGGTCCGGCCTGAGGTTCTCGCTGCCGGCATGCTGGGACAGTTTGCAGTTTTCCGTCGCCCGTCGACGACCATTCTTGTGGTCATTTTTGTTTAACTACAGCGTTTAGCGGAATCTTATGCTTTCACCCGTAGAACGCAAAACCACTGTGATCAGAAGTATATCTCGGGAAAGGGGATAACATGAACGGAGAAATTCGGGCTCTGCTCGCAAGACTTGGCGGATTGCCTGTCTCGGTCGACACGATCGACGACAATGGCGATCTCTACGCCGCCGGACTTTCTTCTTTCGCTTCCGTCCAGCTCATGCTCGGACTTGAAGAAGCTTTTGATATCGAGTTTCCGGACCATTTGCTGAATCGCAAATCCTTCGCGAGCATCGCCGCCATCGAGAACACGGTGAAGACGATCCTGGCCGACAGAAAGGTCGCGTGATGGACCTCTCAGCCCCCTCGTCCGAGAAGAACCTGAAGAGCCGCGTCAATCATGTGGCCACCGTCGCCGCCGCCTATGCCGACGAGGTCGACCGCGACAGCCGCTTCCCGAAAGAAGCCGTCGACGCAATGAAGGCCGAGCGCCTGCTCGGCATCATGATCCCCGAGGAACTCGGAGGCGAAGGTCTTTCCATCTCGGAAATCGCCGAACTCTGCTCGACGCTCGGTCAGGCATGCGCCTCGAGCGCGATGATCTTCGCGATGCACCAGATCAAGACCTCGAGCCTCGTCACCCACGGCAACGACGCCGACTGGCACCGGAACTTCATGCGCCGCATCGCCGCCGAACAGCTGCTGCTCGGCTCCGCCACCACCGAAGCCGGCATCGGCGGAAATCTGAGAAACAGCATCTGCGCCATCGACGTGAAGGATGGCCGCTGCTTCCTCGAAAAGGATGCGACGGTCATCTCCTACGGCGTCGAATCCGACGCGATCCTGATTACGTCGCGTAGCCACAAGGACGCGGCCTCCTCCGATCAGGTCATGACCGTCTTTCTCAAGGATCAGTACACGATCGACAAGACCCATGTCTGGGATACGCTGGGTATGCGCGGCACCTGCTCCGACGGCTTCATGTTCCGCGGCGAGGCGCCCGCCGAACAGATCCTGCCCCATCCGTTCGCCGAAATCGCCGCGCAGTCGATGCTGGCGACAGCCCACCTCCTTTGGAGCTCGGTCTGGTACGGCATCGCACTCGACGCCTTCACGCGCGCCCAGAACTTCGTGCGTGCGGCCGCTCGCAAGGCGCCCGGAACGCAACCGCCTGGCCTCGTCCAGCTTGCGGAGCTTTCGAGCCAGCTTCAGGCCGTCAGGTCCAACATCGTCGGCGGACTGCGGTCCTATGAAGACGCATGCAAGGATCAGGATCGGTTGTCGTCCATGGGTTTTGCCGTTGCGATGAACAACGTCAAGATCGCCTCCTCCGAGATGATCCTTCCGATCATCAACCAGGCGATGCGCATCTGCGGCATCATGGGCTACAAGAACGGTACGCCCTACAGCCTCGGACGCCACCTGCGGGATGCTCATTCGGCGCAGCTGATGATTTCCAACGATCGCATCCTCGGAAATACGTCGAACATGCTTCTGGTGCACAAACAAGAAACAAGCTTGCTGGGGTGAGACCGATGGACATGCAGAGAAGTTTCCTCGACCGCCTGTTCGATTCCGGCCTCCTCATCGAGACCGGCGTCGACGGACTTTACGGCCGCGGCGGCCGCTTCGAAGACGTGATCGCTGCATTCGAGCGGC
>DATGWU010000254.1:0-8374 GCA_035299345.1 Rhizobium sp. | reverse complement strand
GCTAGGCTCTGCGATCGCCGAGGTTATCGTCGCCGAAGCACCGATCCCGATGAAGATTCTCGGCGTGCCGGGGATTTTTGCACCCACGGGCTCCGCCGAATTCCTCCTCGACGAATTCGGCATGTCACCCGCCGGGATCGGGGACGCGGCAAAGACCCTGATTGCACGGAAGTCTTCACGCATCTGATGATGCGCGTCTAAAGTCCGTGCCGGGCGCGACAGATCCACCCCACTTGCCGCGCCCACCAACGTCCGCCTGCGGAGCAACCATGACCACTGCCATCCTCGCAATCGACCAAGGCACCACGAATTCAAAGGCCGTGCTCGTCTCGCCCACCGGAGAGATCCTCTCGCGCGGCGCCTCTCCCGTCGGAATCGAGCATCCACAGCCGGGCTGGGTCGAGCAGAACCCCTTGCGGATCTGGCAGTCGGTGCAGGAAGCCATTGCGGAGTGTCTCAACGCCGGGCCTCCGGTCGACATCATCGGCATCGCGATCTCCAACCAGCGGGAGTCGGTCACCATCTGGGATGCAGAAACCGGCGAGCCGCTCGGCCCCGTGGTCAGCTGGCAATGCCGCCGCAGCGCGTCGGTCTGCGCCGACCTGAACGCAGCCGGCCATTCGTCCCGGGTCCAGGCGCTCACGGGCCTCCCGATCGACCCGATGTTTCCAGGTCCGAAAATGAGATGGCTCCTGGATCGCGCGCCGTCCGGCCGGACGATACGGCTCGGAACGATCGACGCATGGCTGATCCATTGCCTGACGGACGGCGCCACGCATGCCTGCGATGCGTCCAATGCCGCACGCAGCCAGCTCTATGACCTCAATCGCCGCACCTGGAGCGATGAGCTCTGCGACCTCTTCGGCGTGCCGAAAGCGGTCCTGCCGGAAGTGCGCGACAGTGCTTCGAGCTTCGGAGCGACACGCAACGTGCCGGGCCTGCGCGACGGCATTCCGATCGCAGCGGCAGTCGGCGACAGCCACGCCGCGCTCTTTGGCCACGGGGCCTTCAGTCCCGGCGACGGGAAGGTCACCTTCGGGACCGGCTCGTCGGTCATGACGACGTTGCCCCGCTTCATCGCGCCGAAGCACGGCATCACCACGACGATCGCCTGGTCGATCAACGGGGCGCCCACTTACGCCTTCGAGGGCAATATCCTGGTTTCGGCGTCTGCGTTGCCGTGGATGACTGAAATCCTCGGCCTTTCGGACGTCCCGGCGCTCGTCGAACTCGCGGCGACGGCGACACCGGGCGGGCCCGGTTTCGTCCCGGCCTTCGTCGGTCTCGGCGCGCCCTACTGGCAGGCCGACGCCCGTGCGCTCTTTGCGGGGATTACGTTCAACACCACCCGCGCCCAGATGGCGCGCGCGGTCACGGACTCGATGGCGTTTCAGGTGCATGACGTGTTCAGGGCCATGTCGGCGCAGTCGCCCGCCCCCCTCGGCCGCCTTTATGCAGATGGTGGCCCCAGCAAGAACACCTTCCTCATGCAGTGCGTGGCAGACATTCTCGACCACGCGATCATCCAGAGTGATGCACCGGAGGCGTCAGCCCTCGGAGCCGCATACCTGGCGGGTCTTTCCCTCGGCGTCTGGCCTGATCTCGACGCCGTCGCCGCACTGCCGCGCAGCCGAACCACCCTTCTCCCCCTCGCCTCCGATGCCGCGGTGCGGCTTCGGGTATGGCAGGATGCAATCTTCCGCTCGACCGTTCCCGTGACTTCAACTATGGGTGAATAAAAATTCACCCCGGAGGGACCATGGGACGGCTGAACGAATTGCGACTGATAGCCCGCGTTGCGCAGATGTATCATGTCGAAGGCAGGCGGCAGGCGGAGATCGCCGATGGCATGCACATGTCGCAGGCGACCGTCTCGCGAATGCTGAAACGGGCCGAGATGGAGGGGATCGTCCGGACCACGGTCATTCCTCCTCCGGGCACATTCGCCGATCTCGAGGCCGCCCTTCGCGAGCGTTACGGCCTGACGGAGGCGATTGTCATCGACTGCTCCGAGGATCGCGACGGCGCCATCATGGCGCGCATCGGCGAGGCCGCGGCACATTTTCTGGAAGTGACGCTGCGGCCCGACGAAATCGTCGGTGTCTCGAGCTGGAGCCAGACCATCCTGCGCATGGTCGACAACATTCACCCGCTGAAGAATGCCAAAGCCAAATACATCGTGCAAATCCTCGGCGGAATGGGCGACGCCTCGGTCCAGACCCACGCCACGCAACTGACCGCCCGGCTCGCCAAGCTCACCGGCGGCGAACCACGGTTGCTGCTCGTCCAGGGCATCACCTCGTCGCGCGAGGCGAAGCTCGTCATGCTGGCCGACCCGGTCGTGCGCGGCACCATGGACCTCTTCGGGCGGCTCACCCTCGCGATCGTCGGTATCGGCGCGGTCGAGCCTTCGGAACTTCTCGCGCGATCCGGAAACGTCTTCTCGCGGCAGGAACTCGCGATGCTGAACGAGGCCGGTGCCGTCGGGGAGATTTCCTTCCGCTTCTACGACAAGGACGGGCGGCCGGTGGAGACGCCGCTCAACGAGCGGGTCATCGGCATCTCGCTCGAAGACCTGAAGAAGGCGGACCGCGTGATGGCGCTGGCAGGCGGGGAATCGAAGACGCAGGCAATTGCCGGCGCGCTGAAGCTCGGCATCGTCGACGTGCTCGTCACCGACAAGTTCACTGCAGCAAGGCTGACGGCCTGATCTTCTCTCCGGAAGATCACCGCTGACCTGCCGCGCCTATGGGAGAGAACGCCATGAGACGTTTCGAGGGTCAGACGGTATTCATCACGGGAGGCAACAAGGGAATCGGCCGCGGAATTGCCAGACGCTTTGCCGAAGAGGGCGCGAGGGTCACCATCGCCGCGATCGACAAGGACACGGCAGATGCGGCCGAAGATCTTGCGCGCGAGACCGGGGCGGAAGTCGCCGGATTGGTGCTCGACGTCACCGACGCCGATGCGGTGCAGAATGCTTATGCGGAAGTTGAGGCAAGGCTCGGGGCGATATCGGTCTCGGTCCAGAATGCCGGCGTCATCACCATCGCCAGGGTGGAAGACCTCACCGAACGGGAATGGGATCTCAATCTCGACGTCAACACCAAGGGTGTGTTTCTCTGCTGCCAGGAGGCGATCCGCCGTTTCCGGGCCAGCGGAACGCGGGGCCGGTTGATCAACACCGCCTCCGGTCAGGCGCGCCAGGGCTTCATCTATACGCCGCATTATGCCGCCTCGAAATTCGGCGTGGTCGGGTTGACGCAGAGCCTCGCCAAGGAACTGGCACGCGAAGGCATCACGGTGAACGCGATCTGCCCCGGCATCATCCACACCGAGATGTGGGACTACAACGACCGCGTCTGGGGCAAGATGCTCGGCGATTACGGTCCCGGCGAACTCATGGCGGAGTGGGTTGAGGGCATCCCGATGGGGCGCGCCGGCACACCAGCCGAGGTGGGCGCTCTCGTCGCCTTCCTCGCCTCGGAGGACGCCGCCTACATCACCGGCCAGACGATCAACGTGGACGGCGGCCTGATCATGTCCTGAAAGCGGCGCCGTCTCGGCCGGGCGCGGCCGGAGACGACATCCGTCTTTGGCGGCCGCCGCTGAAAGGTCCTAAGGGCTAACCGTCCCTCCGGCAGACCTCCACGTCCCGGAATCGAGATCAAGACAGCCCGTTGCCTTCCTTCGCACCAAGGTTCGCTGTCCGCGTTGGGCAGTGCCCGGATCGGTCAACGGGCGACGGCAACTCGGCAGAAAATTCCGTGCGCCGCGCGGGAGATGTTTCGATGCGCCTCAACCCGCCTCGATCTCTCCTGCGGAGAGCAGCCCCAGGCACCCGTGCTCCTTGAGCGACTCCCCGAGCGCCGTGTCGTAGTCCGGTTCCGCATTTTCGAGGCATGCGCGCCCCTTGTCGGTGAGAACCGTGTAAACGCCGCGTTTGTCGTCCGGGCAGAGGTCGCGAATGGCGAACCCGGCGCGCTCCAGACGTTCCACCATCCGCGACACCGAGCTCTGGTTCAAACGGAGATGTGCCGCGAGCGCCTGCATCCGAAGCTCGGATCCAGGCGAACGCGACAATATCTGAAGTGCTCGATACTCCGAGAGACCAAGCCCGTGGCGCTCCTGCAGGATCCTCTCGAGGTCAGCCTCGACGCTCGCGACCGCATGGATCAGCCTGAGCCACAAATCACTTTCCTTCGCCATGAGTAATCTGGGCTCCCTGCGGACACGATCAAAACCTTCCAGAGATGTATGTCCATGCAAGTGCCGACTCAAGTCCGGGGTGACGAGCCTGCGCGCAATACAGGCTCTATTTTCCGATGGCGGAAACCTCGGCACGGACGGTCGGGTCGTGGTGCTCGCGGACGCGGTCGAAACCGCGTCCGGGCATGCCGCCGTCCCGATCAATCGCGAAGGCGGCGAAGGTGACGCTCGCATCCGTAGGTCGCACAAGGCGAATTGCAGGATCAGCAAGCCCGAGGCTCAAACTTGGAGCTTTGCGCTGTCGGCGAGCTTCAACCACACGACGCCGGCGATGATGACGGCAAGCCAGAAGGCTTGAATCAGAGTGAGCGGCTGGTTGAGCAGAATGCTGCCGAGGACGGCCGCACCGACGGAGCCAATACCTGCCCACACTGCATAACCGATCCCCACGTCGATCGATTTCAATGCGGCGCTCAGGAAGTAGAGCGTGAGGAGGAAGAAGCCGAAAGCGGCGATCGACCAACTCGGCACCGTGAAAGCCTGGCTCCCTCCCACGCTGAGGGCATAACCGATCTCGAAAACCCCTGCGAGCAACAACATGATCCACGCGCGTCCATTGCTTCTGTTCTTTTCATGGGTTGCAGTCATATCTCTTTCCTTTCAGATCGAATGGAGTTGATCTGCGAGGCCTCTATGCCGCCCCGCTGAGGCGCAAGCCGACGACACCTCCAATGACAAGAAGGATCCCGAGCACCTTTCTCCAGCTCAACGGTTGCCCGAACAACAACGTCCCGAGTATGGCGATCCCGGCGCCCGCAACGGATGTCCAGATCGCGTAACCCACGCCGACACTGAAGGTCAGCAGCGCGAGACTCAGAAAGAATGTGGCGATCGCGCCGCTGACGAGCGTAGCGATTGTCCACCATGGACGAGTGAAGCCCCTTGCATTGCCTGCGCTGATTGCGACCGCGATCTCGAAGATCACGGCGATTCCAAGATATAGCCAGTTCATTTCATCTGCTCCTTTCGTGAATGACGTGCCGAGCACGGTGTGTGCGACTAGCCTGATGGTTTTCGTCGACGAGACAGCACGGTTGCCCATATGCCGGCAGGTCGGCGGATTGCGCGGCCCGGCCGCCCGGCTAGGGAGATCCGAGGCAAGCAGTTCGCCGACAACAGCGCTTCGGCCGATTTCATTTGATATTGTATTTGCATGTGCATGCATTAAACATTTCCGACGCGGCTTGTCAATCTCTATGCATGTCCATGCATTCTCATGCTGAAGCTACGTCGACCGCCCGGCGAGTCGTGACAGGTGACGGGACGGTGGAGCCCCGAGCGGGATTTGTCCGGCGATTGCATTGGCCGCGACCTGGGAACAGATCGCTGCAACTCGGCCGAGATGGTGCTGGCAGCTGTCCCCCTGTTGGGCCCACCCTCTAGCTCAAAGCTTCATCCTTCGTGTTGACAGTCAATACGGACGACCGCATTGTAGTGCCATGGCCAGAAAGTCGCTTAAAGAGAATATCCTCGAAGCTGGGCTTCGCGTCATGCTGCGCAAGGGCTATGCCGCCGCCAGCGTGCGCGATGTCGTTGCAGAGGCGGGTGTCCCTCAGGGTTCGTTCACGAACCACTTCCGATCAAAGGAAGCATTCAGCCGTGACGTCCTGGATGTCTATTTCGAGCATGTGCGGACCCTCGTTTCTTTGGCACTCGACGACGAGAGCCTGACACCGCGCGAGCGGCTGAAACGCTATCTCGACATCATCACCGGTCAGCTGGAGGCGGACGGGTTTTCGCGTGGTTGTCTGATCGGGGACTTCAGTCTGGAGGCGGCACCGCTCAGTGAGATGCTGCGCCTGCGCCTGTCGGAAATTTTCCTGGAATGGCGCGACCGTTTCGCTGATTGCATCAGGCAAGCGCAATCGGCGGGCGAAATCGATTCCACCTTTACTCCTGAAGACCTCGCGGACTTTCTCCTGTCTTCGTGGGAAGGCGCCATCCTGCGCATGAAGGTCGAGCGCAGCGAGGCGGCGCTCGAGCGATTCAAGAAGATCGCATTTTCCACGGTCTTCAGGGATTACTCGTGACATCCGCTAGGTTTGTCGCGTCGATCTGCCGGGTCCATCCGTAGCATTCCAGTCTCCGTCCGCCGCCCCATGCGCACGCGGCATCAGATGACGACTTTGCCCGCGAGATTTCGTGAATTCGCTCTCCCGTAGCGGGCCGCCAGAACTCGGATCTTTGTTGCTTAACTAAATACGTACGACCGTATTATTGATGTTTCAAAGGAGGCGGCACCGCGCGTCCGTCCGGCACCCTGCCCTGCAAACGGGATCCAGTTAGCAAAGGTCAAACGCATGACATTCGACATCGATCTCCCTCATCGCGCAGTATTGGGCTCCCATATGGCCTATCGGGAGGCTGGTTCAGAGAACGGGCCCGTCGCCCTCTTCCTGCACGGCAACCCGACCTCGTCCTACATCTGGCGGAACATCCTCCCGCACGTGGCGCCGACAGCCAGATGCATCGCTCCCGACCTCATCGGCTTCGGCCAATCGGGCAAGCCCGACATCGACTACCGCTTCGCGGATCACATCCGCTATCTCGATGCCCTCATCGAAGCCCAGGGAATCACGTCGGCCTATCTCGTCGCTCAGGATTGGGGAACGGCGCTCGCCTTTCATCTGGCGGCTCGCAGACCGGATTTCGTCCGTGGCCTCGCCTTCATGGAGTTCATCCGGCCGATAGCGAGCTGGGATGACTTCCATCAGGTGCAAGCAGCACGCGAGACGTTCCGCAAGTTCCGTACGCCGGGCGAAGGCGAACGGATGATCATCGAGGGAAATGCATTCGTCGAGCGCGTATTGCCGGGTTCGGTCATCAGGAAGCTCACCGACGAGGAGATGGCGGTCTATCGCGCTCCATTCGCCACGCCGGAATCGCGAAAGCCCACCTGGCGCTTTCCGAACGAGTTGCCGATCGCCGGCGAGCCTGCGGACGTGCATGAAATGCTCCTGGAAGCACATCTCGCCCTCGCGCACTCACGCTATCCCAAGCTGCTCTTCGCCGGGAACCCCGGCGCTCTGGTTTCCCCGGCCTTCGCCGAAGCATTTGCTGCGAAGCTGCACGATTGCCGGCTCGTGCAACTCGGTGCGGGGGCGCACTACCTGCAGGAAGATCATCCCGAAATCATCGGCAGTGCGGTTGCTGAATGGATAGCAAAGAACGAAGCCCGCCGCGCTTCTTCGGACCGACCGTTCCCAGGCTTGTAGCTCCCGCCCTCAGTCTGGCATTGCGGAGCGGAAACCCTGACCGGCGTCACAATCCGACCGATCGGCATTGCACTCACTCGAAACCGGATGGGGCGCGACTAAACTGCTGGATCAGGAAGTCGACAAAAACGCGGATCTTCGGTGCAAGATGCTGCCGCGATGGATAGACTGCGTAGTGTGTGACCTCCGCTGTCTTCCAATCATCAAGGGCAGATTGCAGCCGTCCTTCTCGCAGGTCTTTCGCAACATAGGGAAGCGGTATCAGGCTGACGCCGAAACCGCCGCGCAACGCGTCGCGGACGGCGAGACTCGATGTTACCGAATAGCGCGCCTGGACCGCGATCCTTTCGGTTCGGCCGTCCTTTTTGAATTCCCAGACATCGACATTCGCGCCAAAGGGAAATCGGACGTGGTCCAGTGTTTTCAGATCGGACGGCGTTTGCGGCTTTCCATGGCGCTTGAAATACTCCGGAGCGGCGCAGAGCACGTGCGGCATGACCGCCAGCCTTCTTGCGACGAGACTTGAGTCCTCGAGATTGCTGCTGCCGCGTATTGCGAGATCGAACCCTTCGCGAACGATATCGACGCGACGGTCGTCGAGATGCAGCTCGAGTTTCAGGTCCGGGTAAAACGACAGGAATTCCGGAATAGCTTCGGAGAACCGCACGAGGGCGACCGTCATGGGCGCGCTCACGCGGAGCGTGCCGGACGGTGACGTCCTGACAAGCGAGAGCGCCTCTTCCGCTTCCGTCAGTGCGTCAAGGCCGCGGGTAACGTGGTCGAGATAGGTCTTGCCTTCCTCGGTCAGCGCCATTCGCCGCGTCGTCCGGTTGATCAGACGCACCCCCAGATGCGCTTCGAGCTCCGCCAGATTCTTGCTGATGGCGGGG
>DATGWU010000253.1:0-11767 GCA_035299345.1 Rhizobium sp. | reverse complement strand
GACACCGAATACCGCTCGATATTCTTTCGGCTCTGGACGCTGAAAGAGGCCTACCTCAAGGCGACCGGCGAGGGCCTCTCCGGACGTCTCGACTCTCCCGCCTTCCAGCTCGATCCTTTGCGCGTGACGTTCTTGCCACGGGAAGGTGCTCCTGCCGCGCCGGACAATCCCGCCGCCTGGCAATTCTTCGAATACGTGCCTTGCGACGGGTATCGGCTCGCGCTTGCGGCGCTGCGCCGGGATCAGGCGCCCCTCGACGTCATCGCCGGCGCAATCGATCCCGCCGACCTTGGATGAGCCGACGGGAAATCGTCATGTGCACGTGCGACCTTGCGTCAGCGCGGCCTCATGCAGGAATGGTCAGCCCCTTTTGGCTTGCGGGTTTCGCCATGCAGCGCTCAAACCATGCCATCACCGCAGGGAAGCGATCGTATTCCAGCACCTCGCGGCCGCCGTAGTAGAAATCGGCGCACCAGATCCAGGGGAACGTGGCGATGTCGGCGATCGTGTAATCGTCGCCCATCAGATATTGCCGGTCCTCAAGGCGGCCCTCCAGCACGCCGAGCAGCCGCTTGCTCTCATCGCGGTAGCGTTCGACCGGGTAGGAGTTGTTCGTGACCTTGTCGGCGGCGAATTTGTGGAAATGCCCGAACTGGCCGAACATCGGACCGACGCCACCCATCTGGAACATCACCCAGCAGAGCGTCTCGTAGCGCTCGCGCGCCGTCGCCGGAATCAGCCGGCCCGTCTTCTCGGCGAGATAGATGAGCATGGCGCCCGACTCGAAGAGGCCGATCGGCTTTCCGTCCGGTCCATTGGGATCGATCATTGCCGGAATGCGCCCGTTGGGGTTCAGCGAGATAAATTCCGGGCTCTTCTGCTCATTCGCGGCGAAGCTCACCTTGTGCGCCTCGTAAGGGAGCCCGAGCTCTTCGAGAGCAATCGAGACTTTCACGCCGTTCGGAGTCGCCACCGAATAGAGCTGGATGATGTCCGGGTTGGCGGGCGGCCATTTGCGCGTGATGGGGAAGCTGGAAAGATCTGCCATGTGCTGCGCCTCTTTTTTCGAATCCTGGGAAGGTCCCGGCTGACGGGTGGATGACGATCCCCTGGAGAACCTCGCTGCGAGGCCGGGGATGCCTGCATTCGTCTAGCAGACGGATCAGTTCGCGCGATAGGGCAATGGCGCCACAGCGGAGGCAGAACTTCTTCTCCGTCATGAGCCGAGCGTTTCGTCGGACCGGGGTCCGGAGGGCGGCTCTGGTCGATGGTTTCTCTCGCCATCGGTGACGGATTATGCAAGGTTTTGATAGGAATCTGTCTTTCCTGGAGAGCTGTTGATGAAGCGAACGACGATTGCGGATGTCGCGCAGGCGGCGGGGGTCAGCGTCGCGACGGTCGACCGCGTGCTCAATGCGCGGCTTCCGGTGCGGGAGGAGACCTCGAAGAGGGTGTTCGCCGCTGCCGAGAGGATCGGCTTTCACGCCACCAACGTCATCCGCCAGCGCATGCTGGCGGATCTTCCCGTCTATAATCTCGGCTTCATCCTCCGGAAGGAGCGGCACGCCTTTTACCAGGTGTTCGCGGAAAAACTGGAGGCGGCAGCACTCGCCATGAAGGACCGGCGGCTTAATGTTCAGGTACAGTACGCAAGATCGGGAGAACCGGCCGAGCTTGCCGATCTGCTGCTCGGCATGAAGGGAAAGGTCCACGCCATCGGCGCGACAGGCCCCGACCACCACGACGTCACGTCGGCCGTCAGTCTCCTGCGATCGAGCGGAATCCCGACTTTCTCCCTGCTTTCGGACTTTGCCCAGGGCGTGAGGGAAGCCTATCTCGGCGCCAACAACATGAAGGTCGGACGGACCGCGGCCTGGATGATCTCCAAGCTTTCGCACACGCCCGGCAAGGTGCTGCTGCTTCTCGGCGGGCACCGCTTCCACGGCCATTCGCTGCGCGAAACCGGCTTTCGCGCCTATATGCGGGAATACGCGCCGGACTTCGAGGTCATGGATGCCCTGATTACGCTGGAAACGCGGCGCCTCACCTATGAACTGGTGATGGACACCATTTCGAAGCATCAGGATCTCGTCGGCATCTACTGCATCGGCGGCGGCATGGAGGGCGTGATTGAGGCTCTGCGGGAGGGGAACAGAAGCGAGAAGATCGTCTGCCTGGTGAACGAGCTGACGCCGGAATCGCGGCAGGCGCTTCTGGAGCGGCGCATCTCCGGCATATTCCAGACGCCGTTGCCGGAGCTTTGCACAGATCTCATCGCGACGATGGTCCACACGATAGAGCACGGCATGGCGGAGACGCCGGGGCAACGTTTTCTGCCCGCCCATCTCTGGGTTCCTGAGAGTCTTTGATGGAATGATTAATTCTATCAGGCCAGCATGATTTCTTTCTATCACAGTTGATGGTTTCCCGCCGCCGCGCCGCGTTGACCGGCGTCCCGAGGTGAGGGATTGTCCTCGCCGGTGGAGACGGGAAGGCGTCCTGCCACGATAAACAACATCCTGACGTCGTCGGCGACGGAGGTTCCATGGACCTCCGCCGGTGGATACGCGCGCCTTCCTGAAACGAGGACAAGGAGGCAATCATGCGCATCGCGCTCGACCCATTCATGCATCGACATCTGAGCCTGGAGGCGCTTCCGGCCAAAGTCCGGGAGCTCGGCTACGAGTGGATTGAACTCAGCCCGCGGGCGGACTTTCTGGAATGGTTCAAGGCGCCGCGGGTGTTTCCGGAGCGCATCCGTTCGTTCAAGAAGGCGCTCGCGACCGAGAACGTGAAGATCGCCTCGCTGCTGCCGATGTATCGCTGGGCCTCGAACGACGAGGCCGAGCGGCAGGCGGCGGTGAAGCACTGGAAGCGGGCAATCGAGATCGCGGTCGAGATGGAAGTCGACACGATGAACTCGGAGTTCGGCCGTGGTCCGCATCCTGACAAGGGCTCGTGCTACTGCTGCCATACCGGCTCGATGATCGAGGCCTGCGAGGATGCCTGGTGGCGCTCGATGGAGGAACTCGTTCCGATCTTCGAACGCGAGGGAATCAACCTCCACGTCGAGCCGCATCCGGAAGACTGGTGCGAGACGCTGCAGCCGGCGCTCGACATCATCCGGACGGTCAATTCGAAGCACGTCAAGTTCCTCTACTGCGCGCCGCATACCTTCTATTTCGGCGACGATACCAAGGCGATGCTGCGCGAGGCGAAGGACGTGCTCGCCCATGTCCATGTCGGCGACACCTTCAACCACAAGGCCTCGTCCGGTCTTCGCTACATCGTCAACCCGCCGGGCTCGACCGCCCGCGTGCACCAGCACCTGAACATCGGCCAGGGCGAGGTTCCGTGGGACGATTTCTTCGGAACGCTCGCCGAAATCGGCTTCGACGGCATCATGACCTCCTGCGTCTTCGCCTGGGAGGACAGGGCCGACGAGTCCGGCCGCTTCATGTGCACCGAAATGAACAACTACATCGCAAAATACAAGAAGTGAGGCTTCCTTCATGACAGTCAGAATTGGTGTCATCGGCACAGGCGCCATCGGCCGCGACCATGCCCGCCGGATCAATCAGGTGCTGAGCGGCGCGAAGATCGTCGCGCTCAGCGACGTCAACAGGGCGTCGGCGGAAGCCGTGAAGAAGGACATCGCTCCCGAAGCGACGGTCTTCGAGACTGGCGAAGCACTGATCGCCTCGCCCGACGTGGATGCCGTCCTCGTGACCTCTTGGGGCGCGACCCACGAGCAGTACGTGCTGGCCGCAATCTCCGCCGGGAAGCCGTGTTTCTGCGAGAAGCCGCTCGCCACGACGGCGGAGGGAGCAAGGCGGATCGTCGAGGCCGAGGTGGCGCACGGCAAGCGTCTGGTGCAGGTCGGCTTCATGCGGCGCTACGACGCTGGTTACGTTGCGCTCAAGAAGGTCGTCCGAACCTCTGTCGGCGCGCCGATCATGGTGCATGCAGCCCATCGCAACCCGTCGGTCCCGGAGCAGTACGTCACCCCGATGGCGATCCACGACACGATGATCCACGAGATCGACGTGCTGCGCTGGTTGCTCGACGACGACTACGTCTCGGCACGCGTCATCTTTCCCCGCTCGGCCGCCCGCAGCCATGCAAGACTCCGCGACCCGCAGATCGTCATTCTCGAAACGGCGAAGGGCACGGTCATCGACGTCGAGATCTTCGTGAATTGCCACTATGGTTACGACATCCGGTGCGAAGTCGTCGGTGAGGATGGTGCTGCCAGCCTGCCGGAACCGATGGCCGTCCAGATGCGTCTCGATGCGAAGCTGCAGAACAGGATCCTGACCGACTGGAAGGACCGCTTCATCGAAAGCTATGATGTCGAGCTCCAGGATTTCATTCACGCCGCAGCCAGAGGCACGGCCGCCGGTCCGAACTCCTGGGACGGCTATGTGGCGGCGATCACGTCCGACGCCTGCGTCGCCGCGCAGGAGAAGGAAGGCGAAATCGTACCGATCAATCTGCCTGCGCGTCCGGCGCTCTACAACTGAGGTCTTCCATGCGTTTTGCCATCAACCACATCGCCGCGCCGAAGCTGTCGCTTGATGCGTTCTTCGCCGCCGCCCGGTCGCTCGGCCTCACCGAAGTCGAGATCCGCAACGACCTGCCCGACGTCGTCGGCACCGTGCGGCCCGAGGACGTGAAGGCCGCTGCCGAAAAGGCAGGCGTCACGATCATCTCGATCAACGCGCTCTACCCGTTCAACGTCTGGTCCGGCGACCTGCCGAAGCGGGCGGTGGCGCTTGCAGACTACGCCGCGGCGTCAGGCGCGAAGGCGCTCGTCATGTGCCCGCTCAATGATGGGACCAAGGTCGCCTTCGACGATCTGGTGGCGGCGCTGAAGGCGATGAAGCCCATTCTTGCGGAGCGGAACCTGACCGGTCTCGTGGAGCCTCTCGGCTTCCTTGTCTCGTCGCTGCGCACGAAAAAGGAGGCGTTGCGCGCCATCGATGCGGCGGATGGCGCAGACGTCTACAAGCTCGTGCACGACACCTTCCACCATCATCTCGCTGGCGAAACCGAGTTCTTTGCCGACAGGACCGGATTGGTGCACATTTCCGGCGTCGTCGATCCTGCCGTTGCCGTCGCCGACATGCTCGATGCGCACCGTGTTCTGGTCGACGGTGCCGACCGTCTGGAGAATATCGCACAGATCCGGGCGCTGAGCGCCGCCGGCTACAGCGGGCCCTACAGCTTCGAGCCTTTCGCCAAGGAAGTCCACGCTCTCTCCGATCCCGTCTCGGCGGCGAAGAAGAGCATTGCGCATATCGCAGCGGCCGTCTGAGACCCGATCGATTTCAACGGCAACCTGCGGGTGACTGCGGGTTGTCGGTTGCCGGTCTGTCGACGCTCAGGCGTAGCCGGCGCCCTCCGGCCTGACGGTTCGGCCCTGGCCATAGTCACGGAGGAAGGCGGAGCGGGCGATCTCGCCGCGGCTGCCCTTCGGGTCGAGCACCTGCAGGGGCAGGGCACCATCGGCATAAGTGCCGGTATCGGGGGTGCAGATCTCGGGAGCAGAGGCCCAGGCGTCGGGTGCTTCCGCCAAGTGTTCGCGGATAGCCTTCAGAATCGCAAGCATGATCGAGCCTCCCGTATTTTTCTCGCCGGTAACGGCGAAGCGGTGATTCCGGTTTCATCGTAGGCAGCGAAACGTTGACCGATCGTTAACCATGATTGGGGGCAGAACGTGGCGGAGGGCGAGCCTTGCTCCGGCGAGTGGCTCTTGCGATCACCAGCGGCAGCGAGCCCGGCTGCCGATCATTGCCTTATGCAGTTAACGCTTTGTTAACCATGCGGAGGCTAGGCAAGGCTAACCAATCATTAACGCAGATGACCAAAGTGCTAACAGACGCCCGCTCGATCCGCATCAAGGGCCGCTCCTTTCTGGCGGTCGTGCTTTCGCCCGATCTGCCGCTCGACGACTGGCTGAAAAGGCTCGACGATCTCGCCGCGCGTTCGGCCGGCTTCTTCCTCGGACGGCCGGTCGTTCTGGACGTCACCGAGCTTGCCATCAATCGTGCCGAGCTGAAGGAGCTCATTGCCGAGCTCGCTCAGCGGAATGTCAGCATCATGGGCATCGAAGGCGGCCGCCCGTCGCTCGTCGAGCCCGGAATGCCGCCGATCCTGAAGGGTGGCCGGCCCGCTTCCGATTTCGAGGTGGCGGTCAGTGAGACGGCGACGGAGAAGCGCGGGGAGACCCCGGCGCCTGAGCCCGCCGCGACCCATCAGGCGCTGCAGTCGCTCATCATTCGCGAGCCCGTGCGTTCCGGCCAGTCGGTGATCTTCGCCGAGGGCGACGTGACGGTCATCGGTTCGGTCGCTTCCGGCGCGGAGGTGATCGCCGGAGGTTCGATCCACATCTACGGCGCCTTGCGCGGACGAGCGCTCGCGGGCTCCGTCGGCAACGCCTCCGCCCGCATCTTCTGCCGTAAGCTCGAAGCGGAGCTGGTGGCGATCGACGGCGTCTACAAGATGGCGGAAGACATGCCGGCCAGCCTGCGCGGACAGCCCGCCCAGTGGTGGCTGGAAGGCGACACGATCATGGCAGAGAAACTTAGCTGAGCCGCAACCGGCCGAAAACAGGAGAGCAAGATGGGGAAGGTAGTCGTCGTCACATCAGGCAAGGGCGGGGTCGGCAAGACCACTTCGACGGCCGCACTGGGCGCTGCGCTCGCACAGCGGAACGAAAAGGTCGTGGTCGTCGACTTCGACGTCGGCCTTCGCAATCTCGACCTCGTCATGGGAGCGGAACGCCGGGTGGTCTATGACCTCATCAATGTCATCCAGGGCGACGCGAAGCTGCCGCAGGCCCTCATCCGCGACAAGCGGCTGGAGACGCTCTACCTGCTACCGGCTTCCCAGACCCGTGACAAGGACAACCTGACGGCCGAAGGCGTGGAACAGGTTATCGGCGAGTTGAAGCGCTATTTCGACTGGGTGATCTGCGACAGCCCGGCCGGCATCGAGCGCGGCGCGACTCTTGCCATGCGCCACGCCGATATGGCGGTGGTCGTCACCAATCCGGAAGTTTCTTCCGTCCGCGACTCCGATCGCATCATCGGCCTCCTCGATGCCAAGACCGCCAAGGCTGAACGTGGCGAGCGGATCGAAAAACACCTGTTGGTCACGCGCTATGACGGCGCGCGCGCCCAGCGCGGCGACATGTTGAAGGTCGAGGACGTCCTGGAAATCCTGTCGATCCCGCTTCTCGGCATCATTCCGGAGAGCATGGACGTCTTGCGGGCCTCCAACATCGGCGCCCCGGTCACCTTGGCCGACACCCGCAGCGGCGCGGCCCAGGCCTACTTCGCCGCCGCACGCCGGCTCGCCGGCGAGGTTCTGCCGGTCGAAATCCCCGGCGAAAAGCGCGGCATCCTCGGCAAGATCTTCGCACGGAGGGCTGCATGAGCATTTTCCGTCTGTTCCGCAAGCAGAAGTCGGCGCCGATGGCGCGCGAGCGACTGCAGGTCCTGCTCGCCCATGAACGCGCCTCGGTGGGTTCGGATCTGGTCGCCGTGCTCCGCGAGGAAATCCTCGCCGTGATCGCCAGGCACGTTCAGGTCGACGGTGACAAGGTGCAGGTCAAGATGGACCGCGACGAGCACGTTTCCATTCTCGAAATCGAGGTGGAAATCCCGCTCGACGCCGCGCGGCTTGCTGCGTAACCACAATGACGACGGAGGGCGGACCGGCCGGTCCGCCCATGCCGCCCTCCGTCTCAGCCGCCCGCGATGAGGGCCATGAACTTTTCGCCGTAGCGAGCGAATTTCGTCGCGCCGACACCCGAGATCGAGAGCATCTCTTGCTCCGTTGTCGGACGGACGGTCGCGAAGGAAATGAGCGTCGTATCCGGAAACACGACATAAGGAGCGACACCCAGGGATTTTGAGATCGCCAGCCGTTCGGCGCGCAATGCCTGGAACAGCTTCTCGTCCTCGTCAGTCAATCTCGCTCTCGTTGCCGCAACGGCGGGTTTGCCCCGTTCCCTCTTGCGGACGGTGTCAATGGCGTCCCGCCGAAGGATCACCGCCACTTCCTTTTTGAAAACACGATGAGCAGCCGCCTCCAGCTTCAGTGCGCCATACTCATCATGAGCAACGCGGATGTAGCCGAGAGCGAGGAGTTGTCTGAAAATCGATTGCCATGCGTGGGCAGGAAGCTCTTTGCCAACACCAAAGACGGCGAGCTCGTCATGCCCGAACTTCCTCGTCCGTTCCGTGTCCTTTCCAAGAAGGACGTCGATCACGTGTGCGGTCCCGAAGCGTTCTCCCGTGCGATAGACGGCGGCCAACGCCTTGATTGACGATTCGCTGCCATCCCAGGTCTCGACGGGATTGTTGCATATGTCGCAGTTGCCGCACCTGTCAGGGGCCGCTTCGCCAAAATGGGAAAGGATCGCCTTCCGCCGACACCCGGCGGTTTCGCAGATTCCGAGGAGCGCGCTCAGTTTTGCCCGTTCGATGCGCTTTATTTCGTCTGTCGCGTCGCCCTCGTCGATCATCCGCTGACGCTGGACGATGTCCTGCATCCCATAGATCATGAAGGCTTCCGAGGGGAGGCCGTCACGACCGGCGCGTCCGGTTTCCTGGTAATAGCCCTCGACGGACGAGGGCAGGTCCAGATGGGCGACGTACCGGACGTTCGGCTTGTTGATGCCCATCCCGAATGCGACCGTTGCGACCAGGCAAAGGTCTTCTTCCATCCGGAAGGCGTCCTGGTTCTCCGCCTTGACGGCCGCGTCCATGCCGGCATGGTACGGCCGCGCCTTGATGCCATGGTCGTTGAGCCAGGCGGCGGTTTCCTCGACCTTGCGCCGCGAAAGGCAATAGACGATGCCGCTCGAGCCTTCATGGCGCTGCAGGAAGCGAATGAGCTGCGATCTCGCGTTGTCCCGCTCTGCAATGTGATAGGTGATGTTGGGCCGGTCGAAGCTGTCACCGAAGACGGCGGCGTCGTCGAGTTCGAGCTGGCGGATGATATCGTCACGCGTGTGGGGGTCGGCCGTGGCCGTGAGGGCGATGCGCGGAACGCCCGGATAAAGTTCCTTCAGCTTCCCGAGCCCGAGATAGTCCTTGCGGAAGTTGTGGCCCCAGCTGCTGACGCAGTGGCATTCGTCGATCGCGATCAGGGAGATCGGCACGTCGCCGAAGAGGCCGGCGAAGCCGGGAAGGACCACACGCTCCGGGGTAACGTAGATCAGCTTGATCTGCCCGGCGCGGAGCCTCGCCCTGACGGCACGCGATTCCTCTTCGGACTGCTGGGACCAGAGGCACTCGGCTGCGATCCCGAGTGCCTTCAATTCTTCGACCTGATCTCTCATCAGCGCGACCAACGGTGAGATGACGACAGTCACGCCGGGCAGGCAGACGCCGGGAAGCTGGAAACAGAGCGACTTGCCCTTGCCGGTCGGGAAGAGCACGAGTGCGTCCTTCCCTGCCATGACATGACGGATGACATCCGCCTGCTTTCCACGAAAGGCTGGATAACCCCAGACCCGGCGAAGGACATCGACAGGGCTTTCGGCCGCGGCAGCGTCGAAAAGGGTCGTTGTGGCTGAACGTTGGTTCGATGCGTGCATGGCGTGTTGCTTGTCCATCCGGCTTGTTGTCGCCCTATTGATGCCCCGCGCTCGATGGCGAGGTCGTGGCCGGACGGAACCCGTTGCGGGACGCCTATCACGATTCGTGTTGATGCCGTACCGACCGTGTGGGCCGGCGGCCGCGGTGATGCCGTTGTTCCGAGCGCATCGCGTGATACCCACGCGCGCGACGTCTTGAAATCCTGTAGAGAAGGGGATGAGGTGGGTGAAACCAGATCGAGGGCGCCGATGGTGGGGCGAGATGTGGGCAGTAGCGGTGGAAAACGGGGATGCGTGAGGTCCATCTGACGTCGTTCGTCAGTGCGAAGATGGTTGCCGAGCGTGCGGGGGTGTCGCGCTCCGCTGTCTCGCGCACATTCACCGATGGCGCCAGCGTCTCGGAGGAGACGCGCCGGAAGGTACTCGAAGCTGCCGATGCGCTCGGTTATCACGTCAACCATCTGGCGCGGCAGTTGCGGGAACGCAGCAATATCGTCTGCCTCATCGTCTCCGACGTCACGACCCCCATTCGCGCCGGCATGTTGGACATTCTCACCCGCAAGCTCCAGGCCGTGGGCAAGATCACGGTGGTGCTCAATACCGAGGGTGACGAGGCGAGTGTCGGTCGCGCCATGAAGCTGACGCTCCACTATCGTGCGGACGCCACCGTCGTCCTCTCCGGAACGCCCTCATCCTCTCTCGTGAAAACGGCGCTTGCCAACGGTCAGGAAGTGATCCTGATCAACCGCGACGATCGTCTGAACGGCAGCGAGAATGTCGCGGTGGACAATGCCATGGCCGCGCGAGAGGCACTGTTTCTCCTGCGTCGCGCCGGCTGTGAGCGCATCGCGCTCATCACCTCCAGCGCCAGGACACCGAGTTTGGTCGCGCGACAGCACCAGTTTGTCGACGCGGGCCTCAGGGATGGTGTCGCCGTCAGCGTCGTCGAGGCGGGTCCCACTGCCTATCGCTCCGGCTTCGACGTCGCCCGCCGCCTGTTTGCCCGTTCCAATCCGCCGGACGGCGTCTTCTGCGTCACCGATCTTCTTGCACTCGGCTTCATGGACGCGGCACGGCACGAATTCGGTCTGAGGGTCCCGCAGGACCTCTGTGTGGTCGGGTTCGACAACATCGAACAGGCCGGCTGGGAGGCCTACCAGCTGACTACTTTCGAACAGCCGCTCGAACGCATGGCCGGCCATGTGGTCGGTCTTCTGACCCGACCTGGACCCGTCGAGGGAGGGAATGAGGGCGACGTCGTCGTTTTCGAGCCTGTTCCCGTGTGGAGGAAATCGGTCAGGCCCTTGCCCGGTACCTGACTGGTGTTTGCACATGTGTGCAACGAACTTCTGTCATCAAAGCTTTGCGTTCGCCGTATAGGCATCTGTTGCCTCGGGCGGGTATTGTTGCAATAGTGTGCAACAATCCCTCCGGCCACGTCGCCGTATACGATTGGGCTGGTGATGCTTGCGGTGTCTTCCGCTCCTCCACAGGAGGTTAGGGAAGCGTTCTGGGAGGTGGCGGACGGTAGCCGGTCCATGTTCGCCAGTCGACAGCCGGTCGTCTCCCATACCCGTGGCCGGCGCCAAGCGCCGCGTGCCCTTGCCCGGCCGAACACTAGGGAGATGATGATGAAGCGTCGCGCCTTTTTGATCTCTACAGCCGGTTCCGTCGCCGGCATGATGCTCCTGCCGCGTATGTCGTTTGCGGCCGAGGGCCAGATCGACTGGTACACCGGTTCGGACAACAACATCCTCGATTTCTGGACGAACACCGTAAAGCCGGCT
The DNA here is from genome assembly GCA_035299345.1 of Rhizobium sp. Taxonomy (GTDB): domain Bacteria; phylum Pseudomonadota; class Alphaproteobacteria; order Rhizobiales; family Rhizobiaceae; genus Allorhizobium. Next base: position 370 of record DATGWU010000253.1, on the reverse strand, counting down.
TTCGAAGCGGCGCATGCGGGCGTCAAGCTCAATCTGGTCGATGCCGGTGACAACGCCGGCATTCAGGCAATCGCCGAGCGTGCGATCGCCGCGATGCAGACGAATACCGATCCGCAGGCCGACTATTTCGAACATGCCGATCCGCGCCTGCCCAAAGGCGCCATCGAAGCCGGCCTCTATGTGAATATGAAGGATGCCGGCCTTTCCAATTACTCCAGGGTCAACCCGCTCGCGATCGACAGCGAGTACAGCCTGCCTTACCGCGGTTCGCAGGTTCTGCTGGCCTATGATACGACGAAGCTGTCACCTGCCGACGTGCCGAAGACCTGGGACGATCTGGTAACGTGGATCAAGGCCAATCCCGGCCAGT
>DATGWU010000252.1:0-2623 GCA_035299345.1 Rhizobium sp. | reverse complement strand
CCGGATCGCGCGGCGCCCCGCCAACCGCCCTGTAGAGCCCGTCGATCGACAGGAAGGCGAGCGAATCGGCGCCGATATACTTCGCCATGGCATTGACGTCGGCATACTGGTTGGCGAGCAGCTTGTCGGCGTCCGGCGTGTCGATGCCGTAGAAGTCGGGATGGAAGATCATCGGTGAGGCGACGCGGATGTGCACCTCGCTGGCGCCGGCATCACGGATCATCTGCACGATCTTGAGCGAGGTGGTGCCGCGGACGATCGAATCGTCGACGAGCACGACGCGCTTGCCCTCGATCATCGCGCGGTTGGCGGAGTGCTTGAGCTTCACCCCGAAGGCGCGGATCTGCTGGGTCGGCTCGATGAAGGTGCGGCCGACATAGTGGTTGCGGATGATGCCGTATTCGAACGGGATGCCGCTCTGCTGGGCGTAGCCGAGGGCGGCCGGCGTGCCGCCGTCCGGAACCGGTACCACGACATCGCCCTCGACCGGGGCTTCCCTGGCGAGGTTCATGCCCATGTTCTTGCGGGTCATGTAGACGTTGCGGCCGCCGACGACCGAGTCCGGCCGGGCGAAATAGACATATTCGAACAGGCAGAGCCGCTCCGGCTGCGGCTTCGCAGGCTTGCGCGCATCGATGGTGATCGAGCCGTCCGGCTGGATTTCGCAGATGATGACCTCGCCGTTCTCCACGTCGCGGATGAATTTCGCGCCGATGATGTCGAGGGCGCAGGTCTCCGAACAGAAGATCGGCTTGCCGTCGAGTTCGCCCATGACGAGCGGCCGGATGCCGATCGGGTCGCGGGCGGCGATGAGCTTGGTGCGGGTCATCGCCAGCATCGAATAGCCGCCTTCCATCTGGCGAATGGCGTCGATGAAACGGTCGGCCGTGGACGAATGGCGCGAGCGGGCGATGAGGTGCAGCACGACTTCGGTGTCCGAGGTCGACTGGCAGATGGCGCCGGTGGCGATGATCTGCCGGCGAAGCGTCAGCCCGTTGGTGAAATTGCCGTTATGGGCAATGGCGATGCCGCCTTCTTCCAGTTCGGCAAAGAGCGGCTGCACGTTGCGGAGCGCCACTTCGCCGGTCGTCGAATAGCGGGTGTGGCCGATCGCGACGGTGCCCGGCAGCTTCGCCAGCGTTACCGGATCGGTGTAATGGTCGCCGACGAGGCCCATGTGCTTTTCGGTGTGGAACTGCTGCCCGTCGAAGGAGACGATGCCGGCCGCTTCCTGGCCCCGGTGCTGAAGCGCGTGCAGGCCGAGCGCCGTCAGCGTCGACGCGTCGGGGTGTCCCAAAATGCCGAACACCCCGCATTCCTCATGCAGGGTGTCGCCGTCGAGACCGTCTTCGAGGGAGTTGAAATCAGACTGGTTCATGGAAGCAGGCCTTTGCTCGGTGCGGGGCAGGTACACTATACACGGTTCTCAGGGCGCTTTCGCCGGATGATCCCGCTCCGGCGGCGCCCGATTTGTCTTTCACGTCCTATATAGGAAGCGGCAGCCGCCGCTGCCCGTCAGTTTTCGGCCGGTGGCGTCGTCTCTGCCGGTGGGGCGAGGGTCTGCGACGGAGCCGTCTGTCCAGCCGGCGCCAGGTCGGCGGGCGCCTGCTCGGCCGGTGCTTCGCCTTCCGGCTGCTCCTTGCCGAGGATGCGGGCGCGCAGCTGCGGCTCGATGTCTTCCGGCAGCACTGCTTCGAGCTTCAGCACCAGCGCGTCGAGGAAGGGCTTCGACTTGGCGTTGTTGACCCAGTCCGGGCGATGCTTGACGTCGATCAGCCAGTTCCAGAAGGCGACCGCGACCACCAGCAGCAGGATGCCGCGGGCCGCACCGAAGAGGAAGCCGAGCGTGCGGTCCAGCGCGCCGATGCGGCTGTCGATGATGAAGTCGGCGATGCGCGTGGTGATGAAGGAGATGACGATCAGCGCGATCAGGAAGACGATGCCGGCGGCACCGGCAAGCGCGATGCGCTCGTCGCTCGTATAGTTCTTGATGTAGGGAAGAATGAGCGGATGCAGGTAATAGGCGGCGGCGACGGCGCCGACCCAGCTTGCGATCGAAAGCACCTCGCGGGAGAAACCGCGAACCATGGCGAGAACGGCGGAAAACAGGACTACGCCGATGACAATACCGTCAAAAATAGTGATGGGCATCTAAATCAACTCCAAGACGGCCGGCCCCGGCCTGCGTGATCGTCATCGCGTTCGGTGATCCCATACACCGCATTGCGGCCGAAAAAGGATCAGTTGCCGTCCATCTCCTCTCCGGCCCTCACTCTGGACCCGGCGATGCGCGCGACCAGGTCGGGAAGGCTTTCGATCTCGCTCCACCGCCCCGCCGTGCCTTTCGGCAGATCGGGCGAGGCCGAAGGGAGCACCGCCCGTGCGAAACCGAGCTTTTCCGCCTCCTTCAGCCGTTGGGCCGTGTGCGCAACCGGCCGGACGGCGCCGGACAGGCTGACCTCGCCGAAATAGACGCAATCGGCGGGAAGGGCAAGTCCGGCCAGCGAGGAAACCAAGGCAGAGGCCACAGCCATGTCGGCGGCCGGTTCCGAGATGCGGTAGCCGCCGGCGACGTTGAGGTAGACGTCGTGGCTGCCGAGCCGCACCCCGCAATGGGCCTCGA
>DATGWU010000251.1:0-8737 GCA_035299345.1 Rhizobium sp. | reverse complement strand
AGGAGGTCCAGCATCTTTCCAAGTTCGGCCATCAGCTGCCGAAGCGCCTGCAGTTCGGTGTCATGCTCGAGGTCCCGGCGCTGCTGTGGCAGCTGGAGGAGTTGATGGAGGAGGTAGACTTCGTTTCCGTCGGCTCCAACGACCTCTTCCAGTTTGCGATGGCCGTCGACCGCGGCAACGCCCGGGTCGCGGATCGTTTCGACGTGCTCGGCCGGCCGTTCCTGCGCATCCTGCGCGACATTGTCCGCGCTGCCGACAAGGCGGGAACGCCGCTGACGTTGTGTGGCGAGATGGCGGGCAAGCCTTTGAGCGCGATGGCCCTGCTCGGAATCGGCTTCCGGTCGATCTCGATGTCGGCAACATCGATCGGCCCGATAAAGGCGATGCTTCTGGCGCTGGACGTCGACCGCCTGGGCAAGCTGCTCGATACGGCGCTCGACGATCATCGCACGCACCTGCCTGTACGCGACATCCTCACCGGGTTCGCGGAAGACAACAACATTCCCCTTTGATGATCTGCCTGGAGTAGAGAGTGGCAAAGCTACCTGTCGATAAGATGCGTGAGCTCGAACGCCGATTCGGCGAGATCGAGGCTCGCATGTCGGCCGGGCCGGCGGCGGACGTCTACGTCAAGCTTGCCTCGGAATATGCCGAGCTGCAGCCTGTCGTGAGCAAGATCCGCGAATATGAAGCGGCGCTCGCCGAACTCGCGGGGCTCCGATCGATGCTGGCGGACAAATCGACCGATCGCGAGATGCGTGCCCTGGCGGAGATCGAGCTGCCCGAAGTTGAGGAGCGCATCGCAGCGCTTGAGACGGATATCCAGATTCTCCTGCTGCCGAAGGATGCAGCGGACGAAAAGAGCGCCATTCTCGAGATTCGAGCCGGTACCGGCGGTTCGGAGGCGGCGCTTTTTGCTGGCGACCTTTTTCGAATGTATGAGCGGTTTGCCAGTTCGAAGGGCTGGAAGGTCGAGGTCCTGTCGGCCAGCGAAGGCGAGGCGGGCGGCTACAAGGAAATCGTCGCTTCCATCACCGGTCGCGGCGCATTCTCCAAACTCAAATTCGAATCCGGTGTCCATCGCGTGCAGCGCGTTCCGGAAACGGAGGCGAGCGGACGCATTCATACTTCCGCGGCAACGGTTGCGGTGCTGCCGGAGGCCGAAGAGATCGACGTCGAGATTCGGCCGGAGGACATCCGGATTGACACGATGCGCTCGTCCGGAGCCGGGGGGCAGCACGTCAACACCACCGACTCGGCGGTTCGTATAACGCACCTGCCGACCGGACTGGTGGTCACGAGCTCGGAGAAGTCGCAGCACCAGAACCGCGCGAAGGCGATGCAGGTCCTGCGTTCGAGGCTCTATGATATGGAGCGTCAGCGGAGTGAGAGCGAGCGTTCGGCGGACCGCAGGAGTCAGGTGGGGTCAGGTGACCGGTCCGAGCGTATTCGCACCTACAATTTTCCCCAGGGCCGGGTCACCGATCACCGCATCAACCTCACCCTCTACAAGCTGGACCGGATGATGGAGGGAGACATCGACGAGATCGTCGACGCCTTGATCTCCGACTATCAGGCCGGCCAGCTTGCGCAGCTCGGCGAGCAGTCGTGATTGGGGATCGCGACACGGCAACTGCGCTGATCGCCGAAGCAAGGCGACGTTTTGCCGAGGCGAGCCTCGCTGATCCGGCGACCGACGCACGCGTCCTCGTTGCAAGCGTTCTCGGCCTGTCGCTCTCTGATGTTCTGATGCGCGGCGATGTCGCCGTCTCCAGCAAAGAGGCAGAGCAGGTGCGTGAAGCCATCTCCCGCCGCTGCAAGCGTGAGCCCGTTCACCGTATTCTGGGGCACCGGGCGTTTTACGGGCTGGACCTGCAGCTCTCCCCGGCAACGCTGGAGCCACGACCGGATACCGAAATTCTGGTCGACAGCGTGTTGCCTCACCTGAAGCGGATGATCGCCGAGAAAGGCAGTGCGCGGTTACTCGACCTCGGCGTTGGAACAGGCGCTATCGCGCTCGCCCTCCTCAAGGAGTGTCCGGAGGTTCGCGCCGTCGGAAGCGATATCTCCGAAGAGGCTCTTTCAACGGCCAAACGCAATGCCTACATCAATGATGTAGCCGCGCGGTTTGAGACCGTGCACAGCGCATGGTTCGCTTGCATCGAGGGAAGGTTCGACATCGTCGTGTCAAATCCTCCCTATATTCCGACAGGCGTGGTCGCAGAGCTGGACCCGGAGGTCCGGGACTACGATCCGTTGGCGGCGCTGGACGGTGGTCAAGACGGCCTTGATGCCTACCGGGCGCTCTCGGCGGGAGCGATCAACTTCCTTGAACCGGGTGGTTTGGTGGCGGTTGAGATCGGCTATGACCAGAAGAACAGCGTCACCGCGCTCTTCGAAGCAGCGGGTTTTTGCCTCCTCGAGGTGCGTCGCGACTACGGTGGTAACGACCGGGTTCTTCTGTTCACGACGCGAAATTGCTGCGCGTGCTAAGTTGTTTCCCGCCTGCGAAGAAAACGCTTGGTTTTCCGGAGGAAGCGGGCTAGGTTGCGGGCACGCAGCGGGCAGCGGGGAATGAACAGAGATTCGTTCGGGTCTGGGGCGGCTTCGATTTCGGCTCCTTTGGAGTTTCGCGAGGCGAGCATTCCCGTTGCGTGATCAGTTAATTTGGCTTTCACCAGCGGCAGATGAAGCAATGGCGCACCATGCCCGCGGCACGCGGAGCTTTGATCCGGTCTAACCAGATGCGGCAGCGTAGCCAATCTATCAGCAATCTAGAGAATTCAGGTGAATAATCGATGAGGCCAGGACAGCAGAACAAGCGTGGTCGCGGGCGTGGCGGCAACGGCGGTGGCGGCAACTTCAATCGCAAGGGCGCCAATCCGCTGACGCGGACCTATGACAGCTCCGGTCCTGATGTGAAGATTCGTGGTACCGCCCAGCACATCGCCGAGAAGTACGCCGCGCTTGCTCGTGACGCCCAGAGCTCAGGCGACCGTGTCATGGCAGAAAATTACTTGCAGCACGCCGAGCACTACAATCGCATCATCGCCGCCGCTCAGGCGCAGATGCAGGAGCGGTTCCAGCGCGACGACCGCGGGGACTACGCCGACCGCGACGTCGATGACATGGACATCCTCGACGAGCCGGCCGTTCATCATGCGGCTCCCGTCCAGGCTGCGCCGCGTCCGGTCGAGATTGCTGGAAGCGGTCCGCAACCTGTGATCGAAGGAACGCCGGTGGAGGTCAGCGCTGCCGAGGAGGCCGCAGAGGAAGGCGGCGAGCAACGGCAGTCTCGTCGTCGCAATTCGGGCTCTCGCCCGCGCCGGCAGCGTCGCGGCGGCGGTGCCGGAGCGCAAGGCGAGGATGCCGGCGACGCTGGATCGGCCGACGCCGAGTCGAGTGCGGACAAGCCGGAGCTTGCTGCGGCGGCCTCCGAATAGACAGCCTTTGTTTTTGAGCGATGAAGTATCGTGGAACTCCGGCCCAGGGCCGGAGTTTTTCGTTTAAGTTCCTCTTTAAAGGCCGAAATTCTCTCCCCATATCTCGATCACAAGGGCGGAGACGCCCCGGGTTCGCCTGTTCAGGGGACCCGATCCTTAACCGCTGCATTGCGCCGTTGCGGGCAGTGCAGCTCTTGGAGATAGGCGATGAATATCGAGAAATATTCCGAGCGCGTTCGCGGCTTCCTGCAGTCGGCGCAGACCTACGCATTGTCGGAAGGCCATCAGCAATTTGCAGCCGAACACGTCCTCAAGGTCCTTCTGGATGATGATCAGGGCATGGCGGCGTCTCTCATCACGCGTGCGGGTGGCGATCCCAAAGAAGCGCGTCTTGCCAACGACATGGCCCTTTCCAAGCTTCCGAAGGTTTCCGGCGGTGGCGGTCAGGTCTATCTTTCGCAGCCTCTCGCCAAGGTGTTCTCGACTGCGGAAGAAGCGGCAAAGAAGGCCGGTGACAGTTTCGTCACCGTCGAGCGCTTGTTGCTGGCACTCGCAATCGAACCGTCTGCATCGACCTCTGCGAGCCTGAAGAAGGCCGGCGTCACCGCTACGACGCTCAACCAGGTCATAAACGATATCCGCAAGGGTCGTACCGCCGACACGGCGAGCGCCGAACAGGGATTCGATGCCCTCAAGAAGTATGCTCGCGACCTTACGGCCGAAGCCCGGGACGGCAAGCTCGATCCCGTCATCGGACGTGACGACGAGATCCGCCGCACCATTCAGGTGCTCTCTCGTCGGACGAAGAACAATCCGGTCCTGATCGGCGAACCCGGCGTCGGCAAGACGGCGATTGCCGAAGGTCTGGCCCTGCGCATTATCGACGGCGACGTTCCGGAGAGCCTCAAGGACAAACGGCTGATGGCGCTCGACATGGGCGCGCTCATCGCCGGCGCAAAATACCGCGGCGAGTTCGAGGAACGCCTGAAGGCCGTCCTGAACGAAGTGCAGGCGGAGAGCGGCGAAATCATCCTCTTCATCGACGAGATGCATACGCTGGTGGGCGCCGGCAAGGCCGATGGGGCGATGGACGCCTCGAACCTTCTGAAGCCGGCTCTTGCTCGCGGCGAACTGCACTGCGTTGGCGCGACCACGCTCGACGAGTACCGCAAGCATGTCGAAAAGGATGCGGCGCTTGCCCGCCGCTTCCAGCCCGTCATGGTCGACGAGCCGACGGTCGAGGACACCATCTCGATCCTGCGTGGCTTGAAGGAAAAATACGAGCAGCACCACAAGGTCCGCATTTCCGACTCGGCGATCGTCGCGGCGGCGACCTTGTCGAACCGCTATATCACCGACCGGTTCCTGCCGGACAAGGCGATCGACCTGATGGACGAGGCCGCGTCGCGGCTCCGGATGCAGGTCGACTCCAAGCCCGAGGAGCTGGACGAACTCGATCGCCGGATCATCCAGCTGAAGATCGAACGCGAGGCGTTGAAGAAGGAAACCGATATTTCTTCGGCCGATCGCCTGAAGAGGCTGGAGAGCGAGCTGGCTTCCCTCGAGGAGCAGTCGCATGCGCTGACCGCCCGCTGGCAGGCCGAAAAGAGCAAGCTCGGTCTTGCGGCCGACCTCAAGCGGCAGCTCGATGAGGCGCGCAACGAACTTGCGACCGCCCAGCGCAAGGGCGAGTTTCAGCGGGCGGGTGAGCTGGCCTATGGGGTGATCCCGAAGCTGGAGAAGGATCTCACCGAGGCCGAGACGCAGGACGGCGGCGCCCGCGAGAGCATGGTTCAAGAGGTCGTGACGGCCGATAACATCGCCCATGTCGTTTCCCGCTGGACCGGTATTCCGGTCGACAAGATGCTGGAGGGCGAACGGGACAAACTGCTTCGCATGGAGGACGAGCTCGCCAGATGGGTCGTCGGCCAGGGCGATGCGGTGCAGGCTGTCTCTCGGGCCGTCCGCAGGTCGCGGGCCGGTCTGCAGGACCCGAACCGCCCGATCGGCTCTTTCATCTTCCTCGGTCCGACGGGTGTCGGCAAGACGGAACTCACCAAATCGCTTGCCCGGTTTCTTTTCGATGACGAGACCGCGCTCGCGCGTATCGACATGTCGGAATACATGGAGAAGCATTCGGTTGCCCGCCTCATCGGCGCGCCTCCCGGCTACGTCGGGTATGAGGAGGGCGGCGCGCTGACCGAGTCCGTGCGGCGCAGACCGTACCAGGTCGTGCTCTTCGACGAGATCGAGAAGGCGCATCCCGATGTGTTCAACGTGCTCCTGCAGGTTCTCGACGACGGCCGCCTGACCGACGGCCAGGGCCGGACCGTGGACTTCAAGAACACGATCATCATCATGACGTCGAACCTCGGGGCGGAATACCTGACAAACCTGCCGGAAGGCTCCGACACGGACCAGGTTCGCGACCAGGTGATGGACGTGGTGAAGGCATCGTTCCGGCCGGAATTCCTCAACCGTGTCGACGAGATCATCCTTTTCCACCGCCTGCAGCGGACGGAAATGGGCGCCATCGTCGATATCCAGATGCAGCGGCTCGTCACACTTCTCGCCGAGCGCAAGATCACGGTCGATCTCGGCGAGGATGCCCGCAACTGGCTCGCGGACAAGGGTTACGACCCGGTCTATGGGGCCCGCCCCCTGAAGCGGGTCATCCAGAAATACGTCCAGGATCCGCTGGCGGAGCAAATCCTCTCGGGCCGGGTTCCGGACAATTCGCACGTTGCGATTGCCGCAGGATCGGATCGACTGCTGTTCAACGTCCGGCAGGTTGCCGATGAGGCCGCGTAAGCGGTGAATGAACTCGAGACAAAAAATGGCGGCTCGTGAGCCGCCATTTCTTATGTCCTTCGGGTAGCTCCGCCTTTTTCTCTTCTCAGCGGGCAGCCAGTTGCTTCTGCCGCTCGACGTTGCCGAGCAGCGCATCGATGCGTTCGCGCTCGACTTCGAATTTTGCGAGCGCCTCTCCCGTGAGAGATTTCCCGCCGGGAAGGCGGACCTTCAACGGGTCGACCTTGGTGCCGTTAACGATCAGCTCGTAGTGCAGATGGGCGCCCGTCGAAAGCCCGGTGTTTCCGACCCAGCCGATCACCTGTCCCTGACGGACCTTCGCGCCCGGCTTGACGTCCTTCGCGATCGCGCTCTGGTGATTGTAGGAGGTGACGTAGCCGTTGGCGTGACGAATGAGCGTCTGGTTTCCGTAGCCACCCGAGTCCCAGCCCGCCTTTTCGACGACGCCGTTGCCCGATGCGATGATGGGCGTGCCCCGGGCGGCGGCCCAGTCGGCACCGGTATGCATCTTCGAATAGCCGAGGATCGGATGGTGGCGCATGCCGAAGCCGGAGGTGAAGCGGCCGTTCGGCACCGGATTCCGGAGCAGGAATTGGCGGATGCTCTTGCCCTCGGCATCGAAGTAGTCGATCGAATTGTCCGCCGGATCCTGGAAGCGGTAGAAGGTCGTCAGCGTGTCGCCGAAGCGTGCGCTGACATAGAGAAGCTCCGATTCGTCGGTCGCCTGACCATCTTCGTCCGGAACCGAGAAGAAGGCCTCCAGCATATCCGTCGGCTTCAACTGCGCCTGAAAATCGACATTGCTGGCAAGCAGCCGGATGATCTGCGCCGTCATCTGCTGGTTCATGCCGTACGAAATCGCTGCCCGATAGATGCCGTCATATACCCGCGGCAAATCGCGGCCGGCCGGGATCGGCATGGGGCGGTCGTCGAACGCCGTTGCGATGGCATCGAGAAGGGGAGGCTCGCTGCCGACCACCAGGCGACCGGCGTCGTTCAGCGCAAGGGTGACGACGTGCGTTGCATGTCGGTAGAGGCTGACACGGACGATCCTTGCCTCTTCCCCGCGCTGTATCAGGCCAACCCTGAGAACGTCGCCTTCGGTCAATCCGTCGGCGCCGATCTGCGGAGCGAGATAGCGGGCGACATCTTCGGCTTCCGCCCGGGGATAGCCCGAGCCGATCATGGCGGCATCCACCGATTGCGCACGGCGAACCGGGATGATGTCGTCGGCATATTCTGGTGTTTGCGGCGTGAGCGGCTCGGGTGCTGATACCGACATGTTCTGTTCGATGACTCGGGCGGTCAGTCCGGTGGTCAGGTCGACCTCGCTGTCGTCTGCGAAGCGCTGCGGATCGATGTAGGAGAGCGCTGCGATCTGCGTGCTGCCGTCGGTCAGAACCGAACCGTTGGTGCGAACCGCCTCTTCCACCTCGTCGAACGACATCCCGCCGGCATAGGGATGAGCATTGCCGGTGACCGGAAAGGCGACGGTTCTGAGGCTCACCTGGGATTCGACGTCGGAACCGTAGAGGCTGCCGGTTCTCGGCGCGGTGTTCCTGTCGTCGTCTGCGAAGATCGCCAGCGGGTCGAATCTCGGGTATTCATCCTGAACCGTATAATTGGCAGCAAGGCTCATCTTCACGTGCATGAACGGCTGGCGACGCACGACTTCGGTCTCGCCCTCGTGGATGACCGTCGGCACTTCGAGGATCGCCTTGTCGGAAGGCCTCGCGGCGATGTTCGGGCCGACGAGCCGTTCTCCGCGCTTCGCTGTCTCCTGTGGGCTGTCCTGATCCGGCCCGGCAACCGCATAGGCCTCCGCCGGAATGGCGAGCTGCTGGCGGCCGTCGAGCGCGGCAAACAATGCCACGCCCATCAGCACACACGAGGTAATTCCGGTCAGAAAGGTACCGGTCAGCCAGCGGAGAGAAATCTCTCGTCGGTCGGGCGCACGGCGGCCGTCGGCAAGGATCGGCGGCTCGGTGCCGAGAGACCGCAGCATATTGCGGTCCGTCATCATGCCGCCCGCCTCCGTCTGTTCAAGAGCCCACTCCGTTCCTGGGTATCTGGCCGCGAAATCTGCACAATTGGCAGGCCCTCGTCAAATGACGGGTCGACGCGCGTTCGGCCGAATCTATTTTCCAGCTCGCTTCAGAGCATTTGATTGTGAACTTCTCGGGGCAGATACGTCTGCCGTCTTCCAGCGAAGGCGTCCGGCGATGCTCCGGGGCTGTCCCGTGCGGGCGTTTATCCCCGAGAGCGGACCGCCAAACCCTCTCTCGCGCGCTCGGAAGGGGGTCGTGTTGAGATGGTTATGATGTGCGTTGTGTGGGGGATGGTGGGTGTTGGGTTTGTTTTTTGCGGCGTGGTGTTAGGAAAATGGAAAATAGTGTTGTTTTTCAGGTAGTTGGAAATTTCTTTGAAAAAATCCGTAGTGGTGTGTTGACTTGATTGAGGGGGTAGGATTATACATCCGCTCA
>DATGWU010000250.1:0-2279 GCA_035299345.1 Rhizobium sp. | reverse complement strand
CCGTTCGTAACAAAGTCATTCCAATCAAAGCCGTGATGCTCCATCCACACGCGGCTGCCGCCCATGCACACGCGCGCTTTGCGAACGTGCTTGGGGTAGGCTCGGATTCCGGAAGTTACTTCGGTCACTTCTTTCCTCCTGACTTGATCTTCTTCGTGCGGATATTACCGTGCCACAGCGTTTGGTAGCCGGTCGTCCACACGTCGCCGAAGAACACCGCTTCGGGCGTCCCTTCCTGTTCCTGCGGGAAGTCGATTGACCCTTCATCCGCCGGACCCTGCACTTGGGGCTTCGGCATGATAAGAGCGTTGATGACGTAGCTCGCCACCAAGAAGACGAGCGCCCAAGCGAAAAGAGGCATCGGCCCTCCCCTAGATGATCGCAGTTCCGTCGAACGGGTTCTTGCCCGTCATCTGTTCGAATCCGCCGTAGTTGGCAAGATTGTCGAACTTGTTGAGGCAAGTACCCGTCGCCAGGTCGCATCCAGGGTATAGCTTGACTTCCATGCCCACGGCAAGCCGGTAGGTTGTCCCGAAGATGATGAACTTGTTGTCCAGTGGGGATGACACGATCCCCCGGCGGTCCACCGTACCTTCGAGGCTTGCTTCCCACTGGATGAAGCCCCCGTCAAACCAGCCAGCGACTGGTGCTGGATCGTCGAATGTCACGGTGACACTGTTGCCAGTGAGCGCCGAGATCGTTCCGGTCCTAGCATGAAGCTCGCGATCCACGCCGCAGTCTTGATCGTAAAGCATATGCGGGCAGCCACGCGTCCAGGCCAGGCGTAGTCCCGAGCGCCCGAAGCTCGCCAGGAGGGTCTTGCCGACGATATCGATGCCGGCGTTGCCCTCCTGCGGCTTGACGTTCGTGATCGTTCCCGACCAATAGATCAGCGGCGGATCGGTATCCCCGTAATGGGCTCGCCGAATGGTGAGCCAGATTTCAAGGGAGGGCGGCGTGCTCGCGAACAAGTCCCGGAGCGGGATATTGGACGGCGCCGATACGGTGATATCGTTGTTGTTGCTCCCTCCCTGGGTCATGCCGCTATCCGAGATAGCGACGGCCTTGTAGGTCCGTGTCTCGGTCCCAACGTCAACCGGAATATCGAACGTCAGGTCCTTGTCCGCAGAAGTGTAGTACCACTTCGTTTCGCCCCACTCGATCTCGTAGAGCGCAATACGCAGGCCGTCCTGGTTGCTGATCTCACGCGATTCGAAGCTCACGAGTAAACCCTCCAATAGCACGGGAAGATGCTGGCATAGACGTGGACATAAGGCGGAATTATGAGCGACGGATAGCCGAAGGCGCTGGCCCCCGCGAACTCAGAATAGCTACCATATGTCGGATCGAGCGGAACTATCCGCCAAGCGCTGTCCGTCCAGTGCCGAATGTAGAAAGTCACTTCATGCTCAACGCCGAGCACACCATCCCAATCAACACCGTGTTGCTCCATGATTTCGAAGGCAACGCCGGACGAGGGCAGCGCCAAGGGGTCAGCGGAAGGCCATTGCCAACCAATCTCGTTTCCTGCCAGTCCCGATGGGCTGCCCCCACTGGACCCACCGAATCCGGTAATGCCGACATTCCATGTGCCGAGTGGCCCCACCATGGTGTGTCCGGCCGGCCCGTGTCGAGCCTTCAACTGGTAGAGCCAGCCGTTGAACGTGGCCGGCATACAGGTTCCGTCCGGCCGGTCGGCCTCAGGAGAGCCGCAGCCGGTAGCACTCATCTCATTGGATGGAGTCGGCAGGATGAGCGGCCCGGTGACGGAGCGAGCGTTGTTGAAGGCCGCGAACGCCGCCGAACATTCGCACACGCCATCGCTATCCGTATGGTGCGTGATCTCTACCACGTCCTGATCCAGCCGCACGGTGGACATGAACGATCCGGTGCGCCCGGCGCTCGCAGTGAAGCCTGAAGCACCAGAAAGGATCAAGCGCTCCTGGTTCGGAGCGGGATCAGGCCCGAGCGAGTTGACGCGAACACAATGGACCGCGCCAGAATCATCGCGCAGCATCACGTCACGCTTGCCCTCGATAGGCTGCACACTACCGATATACTTGTAGCCGATCTTCTCGATATACAGGCTCGTTCCGGACGGGCCGAGATCAGCCGTCAGCTTCAAGTCCTCATTGAAGGTCGGCATCCATACGGCCTTACGGCGCCCGGCCATGCGGTACAACGTCTCCCGCAGCGCAGCGTGCTCCTGGCGCCCCTTCGCTTTCCAGTTGTAGAATTGCTTCGCGAAGGCGCGGTTGTTCTCGTCGTAGCGGCGGCGC
>DATGWU010000249.1:0-6526 GCA_035299345.1 Rhizobium sp. | reverse complement strand
TGCCGGCGACCTGAAGGAGATGGAGCTGCAGGTCGATATCGACGAGGCGGACGTCGGTCAGGTCGCGGTCGGCCAGACGGCGACGTTCACGGTCGATGCGTTCACAGACAAGCGCTTTCCCGCCGAGATCACGGAGATCCGCTACGCCTCCGAAACGGTGAACGACGTCGTGACCTACATGGGCATCCTGAAGGTCCGCAACGACGAGATGCTGCTGCGTCAGGGCATGACTGCCACCGCCGACATCGTCGTCCAGTCGATCGAGGACTCGCTCCTTATCCCGAACGCCGCACTGCGCTACGCGCCGCCGGAAACGCTGACGACGAGAAGCCAGAGGAGCAGCGGCGTTTTCAGCATGTTCCGTCCGCCGCGGATGGGTTCGCTCACCACTGCGGAGCCGCAGGGCGGAGAGCGCACAGTCTGGGTGATGCGCGATGGTGTTCCCACCGCCGTCAACATCGAGATCGGCGCGAGTGACGGCCAGAATACGGTCGTAACCAAGGGAGAGATCGCCGAGGGCGACATGGTGATCACCGACGCCACCGCCAAGAGCGGCTGAGCGGAGAGCCCCATGGCGACGGCGCCCCTCATCGAGTTCCGGCAGGTCACCAAGCTCTACGGCAGCGGCGAAGCGACGATCCGCGCCCTCGACCGTGTCGATCTGGTGATCGAGAAGCACGAATTCGTCGCGATCATGGGGCCTTCCGGGTCGGGCAAGTCGACGGCGATGAACATCCTCGGATGCCTCGACGTGCCGAGCTCGGGGCACTACCTGTTTCAGGGGATCGACACCACCGCCTTCGACCGCGGCCAGCACACGCTGCTGCGGCGCTACATGCTCGGCTTCGTCTTCCAGGGCTTCAACCTTCTCGCCCGGACCTCGGCGCTCGAGAATGTCGAGCTACCGCTCGTCTATCGCGGCATGGAGACCCGCGAGCGGCGCCGGCTCGCGCAGATCGCACTTGAGCAGGTGGGGCTCGGCGGCCGCGAACACCACACGACGCAGGAGCTTTCCGGCGGCCAGCAGCAGCGTGTCGCGATCGCCCGAGCAATCGTCACCAGTCCGGCGGTCCTGCTGGCCGACGAACCGACCGGCAACCTCGACACCAAGACCAGCCGGGAGATCATGGAGCTGATCAGCGGGCTCAACCGCGAGCACGGCATTACGGTGATCATGGTGACCCACGAGGAGGACATTGCCGCCTATGCGGGGCGTCATCTTCGCTTTGTCGACGGACGCCTCGACCACGACAGCGCAGACGGGGGAACCGTGACCCATGTTCTATGAAACGGTCAAGCTCGCGCTGCGGGCGATCAGCCGCAACCTGCTTCGGTCATTTCTGACGGTGCTCGGCGTCGTCATCGGCGTCGCCGCGGTCATCGCCATGGTGACGATCGGCAACGGCACGACCGCGCAGGTGACGGCCGAGATCTCCAAGCTCGGCACCAACCTGCTCTTCGTGCGCCCGGGCCAGTTCGGTCCCGGACGCGCCAGCACCTCCGCGAAGAGCTTTACGCTCAGGGACGTCGAGGCGATCCGCGAACAGATCAACGGCCTGCAGGCGGTCGCGCCGGTCAATCAGTCGAGCCAGGTCGCGATCTTCGGCGGAGAGAACCACACGACCACCGTCGTCGGCACCATCAGCGACTATTTCACCGCGATGGACTGGAGTTTCACCTCGGGACGGGCCTTCCTCTCGACCGAGGAGCGCGGCGGCCAGGCCGTCTGCGTCATCGGCAATACTGTTCGCTCGGAACTCTTTGGTTCGACGCCGGCACTCGAACAGAAGATCCGGGTCGGGTCCGTGTCGTGCGAGGTGATCGGCATCCTCAAGAAGAAGGGCCAGAGCGGCATGGGCACGGACCAGGACGACATGGTCGTCATGCCGATCAAGGTCTTCCAGCGGCGCATAGGCGGCAATACCGACGTCTCGAGCATCACGCTCTCGGCGCGCGACGGCGTGTCGACCGCCAAGGTGCAGGCCGACGTCGAGCGGTTGCTGCGCGAGCGGCGCAAGATAATCGCCGGTCGCGAGGACGATTTTTCCGTCAACGACATGGCGCAGATGGCCTCGACGCTCACCGGCACCACGACGCTGATGACGGGACTTCTCGGCGCGGTCGCCGCCGTCAGCCTGCTGGTCGGCGGCATCGGCATCATGAACATCATGCTGGTGTCGGTCACCGAGCGCACGCGCGAGATCGGCATCCGGCTGGCGATCGGGGCACTGGAAAAGCAGGTCCTGATGCAGTTCCTGGTCGAGGCCGTCACGCTGTCGCTTTCCGGCGGCATCATCGGAATCCTGCTCGGACTCGGTCTTGCCTACGGCGCCGTCGTACTTCTCAACGTGCCCTTCGTCACCAGCCCCTCGGTGATCGCCCTCGCCTTCGTTTTCTCGGCGGCGATCGGCATGATCTTCGGCTACTTCCCTGCCCGCCGCGCCGCGCAGATGAACCCGATCGAGGCGCTCAGGCACGAGTGACGACAGCGTTGGAGGAGCAGATCAGCCCCTCGGAAGCACACGATCGATGAACGAACGGACATACGAGCGGAACGGCCGTGACGGTGCATTCGTCTTCGCCGCTCGCCCGGCCTGCTGCTCCTTGTCCAGCCGATTGAGTTCGGCGACGTCGTGCTGCAGGGCAAGTCCGGTGAGGACCGGATGATCCCAGATGGTCGCGCCCGCAGGCGCCTGCAAGGGGGCATGGTCGACGGGAAAGGCCTCAACCAGTCTATCCTCGTCGAGCAGCCTCGGTTCCCAGGCCGCATCGATCGCACGCATCAAAGCGCCCCAGTCCGTCTCCCGATCCGTGGGCTGGCCGTAGACCGGCACGCGCGCCATACCCAGGCCCCCGTAGAGATCGACGACGCGCAAATCCAGTCCGCAGTCTTCCGACAGTTGTACGTCCGACAAACCCGAGAAGCGCAGATCGGTGGCGAAATGCAGGCAGGGAATGCCGTAACTTTCCGCGAATACCATTCCGTGCAGGCTGGTCGAAACGATCCTTTCGCAGGCGAGAATGGTGTCGATCTTTTCCTTTATTGCCTGCACCCCGATAGGCGAGACGGTGTTGATCAGACAGATATCCTGCTTCAGTTCGTCGGGAATGCGGTAGCGCGCGAGCGTCTCGCGGATGTGGGCCTCGGCCTCACGGTCCGTGAGCTCGGAAAGATGTACGATCACTCCGAGCTTCCACTTCTTTTCGATCGGTGGAGCATAGAAGCGCGGCAGTAACCAGACCGGATCGCCATAGACGCCGCGAGGCGGTCTGCCGCCGGTCAGCAGGCGTTCGGATACCGGACCGCGGGTCGCGAGGACGTGAAAGTCAGACGCTGGCGGAACCGTGAACGGCACGCGCTCCCCGTGGCGAGCGGCAGGGTTTACCCATGGCGAACATCCGGTTCCCCAGAACCAGACCTCGCCGCCCGAAAATCCATGTCCGATCGTTCCCACGCAAGCCATGCGCAGGCTGGCTGATTTGGAGGGGCGGCGGCGGACGTCCCTGCCGGAGAGCAACGCGACCATCACCGGGCTCAGCGCGTCACCGATATTCAGATAATCCATGCCGGCCGTCGATCCAGCCCAGGCGAGCGGCACATAGCCCTCGGATCGAACGAAAGCCGCCAGGTTGCTGTTCTTCATATCGCGCGCCTCTCCATGATCTCCGCCGAGCGGAGCTTTCGACTAGCACGACATTGTCGACCACGAAAGTGATCGCCTCCGTTCCCGACCGGAGATCTTCGCGACATTGGGTGGCATGCTCGCGATCAGACGAAAAAAGGGGCGGCCGAGCCGCCCCTCTTCGCGTTCTCCTGTGCTGTCGCTCAGAGCGCCGGCAGGGCCGGACGGTTGGCGAGCGCGGTCTCGATGACCTTGGTGACGCGGGCGCGATGTTCGCCGGACAGCGGCAGGCGCGGCTCGCGGACATGGTCGTTGGAGCCGATCGCGAAGACCTCGGCAAGCTTGATCTGCTGGACGAGGAAGGTCGAGACGTCGAGGTCGAGCAGCGGACGGAACCAGCGGTAGATGGCGCGGGCCTCCTCGTAGCGGCCGGCCTTGGCCAGCTTGTAGATGGCAACCGTCTCCTTCGGGAAGGCGACGACGAGGCCGGCAACCCAACCATCGGCGCCCATCATCAGGCTTTCGAGCGCCAGGTTGTCCACGCCGGTGAAGACGTCGAAGCGGTTTCCGAAGGCGTTGAAGACTTCAGTGACGCGGCGGACGTCATCGGTCGATTCCTTCATCGCGACGACCAGGTCGTCCTTCGCCAGTTCCTCGAACATCGGAATGGTGACGTCGACGCCATAGCCGACCGGATTGTTGTAGACCATGACCGGACGCTCGCCGGCGACGGCGACGGCGCGGATGTGGTTGATCGTTTCGGCCGGTGCGGATTTGTAAGGCACACCCGGCAGGACCATGAAGCCGTCGGCTCCGGCCTTGGCGGCGGCGACGGCTGCAGCCTTGCCACGGCGCGTGGCGCTTTCGCAGATCGTCATCAGAACCGGCTTGCCACGAGAAACCGATTTCGCGATCTTCAGGATCTCGATCTTCTCGTCCGGATCCAGCGTCATGTTCTCGCCGAGCGAGCCGCAAACGATCATGCCGTCCACGTCCGCCTCGAACTGGAGCGCAAAGCAACGCTCCATCTCGGCGTGGTCAAGCGCGCCGTCTTCCTTGAACTTGGTCGTTACCGCGGGAAATACACCCTTCCACATGTGGAGCTCCTTTGCTGATATATCAGTGAAGCTTGCCATCCCGGAAGCGACATGTCAATATCTGATATATCAGAAAGGATCACCCATGCCGAAACAAGCCGGATCGCTGAGCCACCTCGCCTATCTCGCCCTGGAGCGCGAGATCGTGACACTGAAGCTCAAGCCCGGCGCGAGGGTGACCGAGAAGGAACTGATCGATCTCGCCGGCCACGGACGGACCCCGGTTCGCGAGGCGATCCAGAAGCTCGAATGGCAGGGCCTGATCGAGGTCAAGCCGCGGGTCGGCCTGCTCGTCACCGAAATCCACCCGGAGGACCACAAGGACATCATGGCGGTGCGGCATCAGCTCGAACCGCTTGCCGCCTCCCTCGTCGCGACGAGCGCGGACGCAGAACAACGGGAAGGATTGCTGGCCTGTGC
The DNA here is from genome assembly GCA_035299345.1 of Rhizobium sp. Taxonomy (GTDB): domain Bacteria; phylum Pseudomonadota; class Alphaproteobacteria; order Rhizobiales; family Rhizobiaceae; genus Allorhizobium. The sequence goes on along the minus strand of DATGWU010000249.1, from coordinate 1,386 downwards.
CCAGGCCATGACCGGGGCCGCCATCGCCGGCGACTTCGAAGGTTTTCTTTCGGCCGACAAGCGGTTCGACGAGATTTTGGAGGAGGCTTGTCCGAACCGTTTCCTGATCGCGGCACTCGCGCCGCTGCAGACGCATTCGCGCCGGCTCTGGTTCGCGCGTGCGACGCCGGAAAAGATGGACCGGTCCGTCGCCTTCCATGTCAGCGTCATCCGGGCGATCCACAGGGGCGACGCCGCCGACGCACAAACGGCGATGGAAGCGCTGATCTCCCACCTCGCCGGAACCTGAGTTTCGCCCGAATCGATAGAGCTCAAACAAAAAACGCCCGGAAATCCGGGCGTTTCGGAACGTTCTGAACAGGGCGAAGCGTCAGCCGACGAAGGCGCGCTCGATGACGAATTCGGCCGGCTTGCTGTTGGCGCCTTCGGTGAGCCCCGCCTTTTCCAGCAGCGCCTTGGTGTCCTTCAGCATGTCTGCCGAACCGCAGATCATCCCGCGGTCGACCGCCGGGTCGAGCGGCGGCACGCCGAGATCGGCAAACAGCTTGCCGTTTTCGATGAGGTCGGTGATACGACCCTGGAAGGGATAGTCTTCGCGGGTGACCGTCGCGTAATGCTTGAGCTTGTCGCCGACGATCTCCGCCAGGAACTCGTGATTGCGGATCTCCTCCATCAGGTCGAAGCCGTATTTCAGTTCTGCCACCTGCCGGCAGGTATGGGTAAGGATGACCTCCTCGAACTTCTCGTAGGTCTCCGGATCGCGGATGAGGCTGGCGAACGGCGCAATGCCGGTGCCGGTCGAAAACATGTATAGCCGTTTGCCGGGGGTGAGCGCGTCGAGCACCAGCGTCCCTGTCGGCTTCTTGCGCATCAGCACCTTGTCACCGGGTTGGATGCGCTGCAGGTGTTGGGTGAGCGGGCCATCGGGAACCTTGATCGAGAAGAACTCCAGTTCTTCGTCCCAGGAAGGGCTCGCGATCGAATAGGCGCGGTAGATCGGCTTGCCGTCAACGACGAGCCCGATCATCGCGAACTCGCCCGAACGGAAGCGGAAGCCCGCAGGACGCGTCATCCGGAAACGAAACAGCCGGTCCGTATAATGGGTCACGCTGAGCACGGTCTCGGCGTAGACGCCTTCCGGCACGATCAGTTCCGCGGATTTGGTCATCACTGGAGCATTCATGCTGTGTCGCTTCCTGTTCTCGTCTTTCTGTCACGCACCGCGGCCATATAACCTATAGGCTGCGTCTATGAAACCGGGCATTCCGTCACGGTCTCACCGGTTCCTTCGAGACCGTATGCCTCGCGTCGAGACTTTCGGCCTTGATCGCCGTCAAATTGCCGGCACAATATAGTAATTTAGTGATGTATTATCCAGCCGAGCGG
>DATGWU010000248.1:0-10650 GCA_035299345.1 Rhizobium sp. | reverse complement strand
CCGCGACAGCCTGGACGGCCGCTACTTCGGCCCGCTTCCGGCGAGCGCCGTCGTCGGCCGCGCGCTGCCGCTCTGGACCGACGAGGACGGCGACGGCCGCTTCGTCTGGCGCGCTCAAACCGGCGCAACGCCCCGCTGACTGCTTCCCGATCCGCGGGAGCGGTGCCCGTCGACGGATTCCCCAACGCCACCGCACGGAGACTAGACATGCCCCAGATCGGTCAATTCACCCGCGAGGCTTCCGGTTTCACCGGGCGCGTTCATACGCTGACCCTCTACCGCGAACTCACTATCGTCCCGGCCGAGCATTCCGACGCCGAGAACGCGCCGGAGTACCGCGTCCATCACGGAGCCGACGACGGCCCGGAGATCGGCGCGGCGTGGAAACGCACCGGCGAGAAGGCCGGCGAATATCTCTCGGTGCTGTTCGACGATCCCGCCTTGCCGCATCCGATCCGCGCCAACCTGTTCCGCGACGACGATGCCGGATCGTCGTGGTCGCTGCACTGGACCCGGCTCAAACCACGCGAAGAGCGGGACTGAAGCCATGCGGTCTTCTGTCATCATCGCGCTCAAAGCACTTATTCCTTTGTTTGCGAAAAGGCCGTCTCATTCCTCCGTCCCGCTCGACCGCAGGACGGCCGGCGCGCGCAGCGAAGGTCAAGGGCGGCCATCGGCCGGCGCTTCGCGCGCACCCTTGACCGCTGCGAGCACGCTGGCAGGCTGGCGTCGTGGCGGAGACAGGTCCGCCCGGCGCTATGCCGTGCTCCTGTCTCTCGCGATGCTGGCGATCGCGTTGGAACCGGGCGTGACCATCGCACAATCGGCCGTCGTCGCGCGGCCCGTCAGCGATCCCCATGGCGCGCATGTCACCGAGGCGTCGCAGCGCTTCGGGATTCCCGCGCACTGGATTCGCGCTGTGCTGCGCGCCGAGAGCGCGGGCGATGTCCGCGCGATCTCGACGGCCGGCGCGCAAGGCTTGATGCAGGTTATGCCCGACACCTGGGCGGGCCTGCGTGTGCGCTATCGGCTCGGACGCGATCCCTATGACCCCCGCGACAACATCCTCGCAGGCACCGCCTATCTGCGCGAGATGTGGGATCGCTACGGCACTGTCGCGGCGATGCTCGCCGCATACAATGCCGGTCCCGGCCGCTATGACGATCATCGCGCGACGGGCCGCCCGCTGCCTGCCGAGACCCGCGCCTATGTCGCTGCGCTCCTGCCGCTGATCGGCGGGGCCGCGCCCGCCGATGCGCCGGAGAAACGCGCCGAGCCGCCGCCCGATTGGCGTGATGCTCCGCTGTTTATCCGGCGCGCGAGCGACATCCGAACCGCAGCCGAACCGTCATCCGGCGCGCGGCCGAGCGGACAGTCTGCGCAATCCGGCGCGCAGTCGGGCGAACGGTCGGGCGAGCAAAAGAGCGACGGTCGCGCTGCCGTTCCGGTGCGCGATCCCGTCGATGCGGAGCCGCAGCGCGGCAGCATGTTCGTCGCCCGCGCGAACGACGGGGAACGGCGATGAGCATCGCGTTTCCGCGTTCGGGCGAGCGTCATCCGGTGTGCAGTCAGGTCGGGGGGCGCCTGGCTGCATTCTCGTCTGGAGGGGCAGGAAGGGAAGAAAGGGCGGAGGGCAAGATAAAGGAAACCGGCACTCCGTTGGCGCGGTTTCGGGGCAAGCCCTTGTCTGCACACTGTTTTGGGGCGGCGCTGGCGGCACCTTGGTTTTTGGTGCGGCGTGCCGCGTCTTCGCGCAAAGCCTTGGCTTTGCTGGGTTTTAAGTGGCACCATGGCCGCAAATCGCCCGATTTCCGTGGTTTTGCCCCGGAGGCGCGGGCTTGAGCGACGACGAGGAGTTCCGCTTCCGCCCAAGGCCGGGCCGGATGCGCGCCGATGCGCCCAAGCTCGGCAAGGCCAAGAGCTTCTTGACGCAGGCGAAGAAGATCGCCCGCCAGCATAGCAACAGCCCTTCGCGCGGCTCGTCGGCATCGTCGCAGCGGTCCCGGTCGCAGGGCACGCCCAAGGGCGCCAAAACATCGCGGACGATCGGCGGGCCGGGCCTGAAACGGGGACGCGGCGCGGCCTTCGTGCTCGCTCGCACCCTGTCCGGTGGCTGGCGTCACAGCGCGCCCGGCGTGCGGCGCGTCGTCGTCAAAACCCGCTACGTCCAGGGCGCGGGGAAAAACGGCAAATCCGCCGCCCACCTGCGCTACATCCAGCGCGACGGCACCTCGCGCGAGGGCGAGCGCGGTCAGCTCTATTCGGCCGGCGAGGACCGCGCCGACGGCGCTGCCTTCGTCGAGCGCGGCACTGAGGATCGCCACCAGTTCCGCTTCATCGTTTCGCCCGAGGACGGCGCGGACCTCACCGACCTCACGGCCTATACCCGCGACCTCATGGCCCAGGTCGAAACCGATCTCGGCGCCCGGCTCGATTGGGTCGCGGTCAATCACCACAACACCGGCCATCCCCATGTCCATGTCATCATCTGCGGCGTGGACGAGCAGGGCGAGAACCTTGTCATCAACGGCGACTATCTCGCTAACGGCATCCGCGAGCGGGCGAGCGATCTGGCGACGCTGGAGCTTGGTCCTGTCACCGAGATCGAGCAGAGCCGCAAGCTTTCGGCCGAGATCGGCCAGGACCGCTTCACCCGCATCGACCGCGCCATGAGCGCCGAAGCTGAGGATCGCTTCCTCGACCTGCGCAACGAGCCCGCCGATCCGGGCCGCCAGCGCGATCGGACATTGCGCCTGCGCCGTCTGTCCAAGCTGGAGAAGATGGGCCTCGCCACCGAGCACGCGCCCGGCGTCTGGGAATTGAGCGAGCGCATGGAACCGGCGCTGCGCGAGCTGGGCGAGCGCGGCGACATCATCCGCAACATGCACAAGGCGCTCAAGGCCGATGGGATGGAGCGAGATCCGACGACGTTCCAGCTTCACGACGTCGCGCCCGAAGTCCCGATCGTCGGCCGCGTCGTCGACAAATATCTGACCGACGAGCTGGGCGAGAACCTGACCGTCGTGGTCGACGGGATCGATGGGCGCACCCATCATCTTCCCGGCATCGACCCGGCCCGCATCGAGGATGCGCGGATCGGCAGCGTCGTCGAGATCGGCCCGGCCGAGACCGCGAGCCGACCATCGGATCGCACCATCGCGACAATCGCCGAGGGCGGCGTCTATCGCCCGAGCCGCCATCTCGAACAGGCGAAGTTCGAAGGCCGTCTGCCGGGCGGCGACTATGACGGCTATGTCGACGCGCATGTGCGCCGGCTGGAGGCGCTGCGCCGTGCCGGCATCGCCGAGCGGATCGACGCCGATCAGTGGCGCATCCCCGAGGATTTCGAGAGCCGCGCCGCCGCCTACGATGCAGGCCGCAACAAGCAGGCGGATATCCGCATCCTCTCGGCCGCCCGGCTCGAACAGCAGATCGGCGCGGACGGCGCGACCTGGCTCGACCGGCGGCTCATGTCGGCGGAAACCTCCGACCTCGCGCCGACCGGCTTCGGCCAGCAGGCTCGCGACGCCATCGACCGCCGCCGCGAACATCATATCGACCATGGCGACGCGACGCCTGGCGCGAACGGCGGGACGCTCTACCGGCGCAATCTCCTCGCCACGCTGCGCGCCCGCGAGATCGAGCGGATCGGCGGCGAGATGGCCGCGACCAAGAACCTGCCATTCCGTGCCGCGACCGATGGCGAGAAGGTCAGCGGCAAGTTCACCGGGACCGTCCAGCTATCGAGCGGCAAGTTCGCCGTGGTCGAGCAGAGCCATGAGTTCACCCTTGTCCCGTGGCGGCCGGTCATCGACCGGCAGCTCGGCAAGGAAGTCAGCGGCATCGTCCAGGGCGGTTCGGTGTCGTGGCAGTTGGGGCGGCAAAGGGGACTGGGCCTGTAGATTCCGCATATCTGCGCTTGGCCGGATCGCGGCAAGGTTCGGCCATCCCAAAACCCTGAGCATATCAACCCATTGACTCTAATTAGGCGCCTTACTATATGTCGCCGTATGGAAAAGTTAGAACAAAAGCATCTTGCCTTGCTCGATGAGGCCAAACGGCGAGGCGTCGCGCCGCCGGATGATCTGCGTCCTTGTTTCGAACTTCTCGCGTTGTCGGGAGCCATCGACAGGGATTGCGCTGCGCGCCTCGCGCCGCACCGTCTGTCGGAAAGCAAGTTTGTCCTTCTGTTTCTTCTGCATAATCAGGTCGATGGATTGTCACCGCATGAACTGTCTGACCAGGCAGGCGTGACACGAGCAACGATTACCGGCCTTCTCGACGGTCTTGAGCGCGATGGCTTTGTTGCTCGCCGCTTCGGCCTTGAAGACCGACGCAAGATAGCGGTCGCGCTCACCGATTTGGGGCGGAAGACAGCGCACGACCTGTTCAACGAACATGCGAGGTGGATCGCTTCCCTGTTTGCTGGATTCACCGCCGAGGAACGCACAACGCTGAGCGGTCTGCTCCAACGCATTTGGCAGAACCTCAACACCGACTCGAAGCCGCAAACCGATCTTGAGGCACGGCCATGAGCGAGGTCAAAGCGAAAGGGCGTGGCGTCAAGGACATCTCCGCCGATCGGCTCGCGCAACTCAATGCGGGCGCGGAAGCATCAACGCTCACTGAATGCCTCGCCGTCGATTTCGCGGCTCTTATGGAGTGCATCTTCCCAGCGATCAGCGCCGCCGCATTGACCGAGATGAAAGACGCGGCATCAACCGGGATCTTGCGGCGGATGTCGCTGGCAGCGCGCGTAGTCCAGAGTCATCAGGGACCATCAGCCTATCAAATTCTCTCGCACCACCCGTCGGATACCGCACGCGGCTGGGCTTGCTTCATCATCGGTGCAAACGAATACGCGACACTAGCCGACCGGCTCGCTGCGATCCGGCCCTATGCTGACGATCCGCATTTCGGGGTGCGGGAATGGTGCTGGATGGCTGTTCGGCCGCATCTCGCTTCCGACTTGGCGAAGGCAATCACACTGCTCACCGACTGGACCGCGGACCCGTCCGAACGTGTTCGTCGGTTCGCCTCAGAATCGATCCGCCCGCGCGGCGTCTGGTGTTCTCATATTGCCGCGCTGAAACAGCAGCCGGAAATAGCGCTCGCCGTTCTCGAACCGTTACGCGCCGATCCTTCCAGCTATGTGCAGGACTCCGTTGCCAACTGGTTGAACGACACCAGCAAGGACCGCCCTGATTGGGTCGAGGCGCTATGTGCCCGATGGTCGGCCGAGGCGCCGTCATCCGCGACGGAACGCATCTGCCGGCGAGCCCTTCGATCCATCCGACCTAATAACCAACGCTGACAGGAAAGCAGGATATGGCCCACTATCTGACCGAACTCTACACCGCGAAACCGACTTGGCTGGCGCTCTCCGATGAACAGCGTCAGCAATTTTTCGCAAGAATCGGGTCTGCCATGCCCGCGTTATCGGAGCTGGGCGTCGAGCCGATCACCATGGGTAAAGTCGACCCGTCCACGCTGCATTCGGCTTCGCATACATTCTTTGCCGTCTGGCGCTGCCCTGACAATGCGGCGCTTCACGCCCTCGTATCGGGAATCGCGCAATCGGGCTGGCACGACTATTTCGACACGATCAACGCTGGTGGCGAAGGCACTGACCTCATGGGGCACCTCGCACAGCTTGGCGAAGCCGCCTAAGGTCTAAGTCGAATGCGGCGGCGTTCCAAGAATGCTCAAGCACAAAAGCCGCAGGAATTATCGGGCGGTCGAATTCCGATGATTGCGCTGGTCCAGACTCTCGCGGTCGCCGAGTATCTCAGCTTCTATCGAGCCGCGCTGGCACTCGGCACCAGTCAGTCGAGCGTCAGCACGCGGATCAAGGCGTTGGAAGATGATCTTGGTATCGCCCTATTCGACCGTAACACACGCGGCGTCCGACTGACCGAAGCCGGACGCCGCTTCGTCGATCAGGTCCATGTCGCGATTGGCATCCTTGACCGAGCGATCAAGACGGCTGGGATGAACGCGCGCAGCGAGGAAGGCGAATTGCGCGTTGGCGTTCACGCCCTCACGGCAGGCTGTTTCCTCGACCGGCTGCTGGAGAGGTTTCACGATGAATACCCCGGCGTCCGCTTGCATATCGCCGAAGGAACCGCGCGAGACGCGCAATTCATGGTGCGCGAAGGCACGCTCGATCTTGCGTTCATGGCTGGAGCGCATGACCTTCCCGAACTCAATTCCCGCATCATCTGGCACGACCGTCTGATGGCCGCGCTGCCAGCGAAGCATTCATTGGCGGCCCGGCTTAATGTCGAATGGCGGCAGCTTGCCGAAGAAACCTTCCTGGTCCGCCACGGCGGCACCGGCCCGCAGGTTTACGACCTGATCGTGACCCGCTCGGCAGGCAAATGGCTGACACCAGCGATCATCCGCGTCGATGTTGGCCGTAGCGCGCTGTTGTCGATGATCGCAGCCGGTCACGGGGTCTCTCTCTTTGCCGAGGAAGGTGTGGCCGCGAACACGGCAAACGTCACCTTCCTACCGATCATCGACGAACCTGAAACAATCGTCTTCTCGGCCGTCTGGTCCCCCGCCAACGGCAATCCCGCGCTTATGACGCTGCTCAGCCTAGCACCAAAGATTAGTCGGCTTCACCCATCCGCGGAATCGCAGCCGTAACTTTCGGAATAGTGCCAAAGAACCACCGCGACGCGTCCTATTCACCGCCGATATTATCCGGCAGCCCTCCGTCGCCATCTTTGCTGTTGCCTCTCGCGAAAACCCCCATTCTCTGATGGGCTCCGACAATTTTGCCGACTGGAGCCTGTATGCGTGGAGGCCGGATTCTCTGGGGTCAGATTGCCGTCGTCCTGACCATCGTTCTCATCACCACATGGGCGGCGACCCAATGGACCGCATGGCGGTTAGGGTTTCAGCCGCAGCTTGGCGAGCCGTGGTTCGAGCTGGCGGGCTGGCCGATCTATTATCCGCCCGTCTTCTTCTGGTGGTGGTTCTCCTACGACGCCTATGCGCCCGCGATCTTCACCGAAGGCGCGATCATCGCCGCGTCTGGCGGCTTCATCGCCATCGCCGCCGCGATCACCATGTCGATCATCCGGTCGCGCGAGGCCCGCAACGTCGCGACATACGGTTCGGCGCGCTGGGCCGAGGACAAGGAAATCCGCAGCGCCGGCCTGCTCGGTCCCGATGGCGTCCTGCTCGGAAAATACGAGCGGGACTATCTGTGCCATGACGGTCCCGAGCATGTCCTTTGCTTCGCCCCGACCCGGTCGGGCAAGGGGGTCGGCCTTGTCGTGCCGACCCTGCTGACCTGGCCGGGAAGCTGCATCGTCCACGACATCAAGGGCGAGAACTGGACGCTGACGGCGGGCTTCCGCTCACGCCATGGCCGTGTGCTGCTGTTCGATCCGACCAATGCAGCATCGTCCGCCTACAACCCGCTGCTCGAAGTCCGGCAAGGCGAATGGGAGGTCCGCGACGTTCAGAACATCGCAGACATCCTGGTCGATCCCGAGGGTTCGCTGGACAAGCGTAACCATTGGGAAAAGACCAGCCACAGCCTGCTTGTCGGCGCGATCCTGCACGTCCTCTATGCCGAGCCCGACAAGACGTTGGCGGGCGTCGCCAACTTCCTGTCCGATCCGCGCCGTCCGGTCGAGGCGACCTTGCGCGCCATGATGGACACGCCGCATCTCGGCGAAGCGGGCGTGCATCCGGTCATTGCGTCGTCGGCGCGCGAGCTGCTGAACAAATCCGACAACGAACGCTCCGGCGTGCTCTCGACCGCCATGTCGTTCCTCGGCTTGTACCGCGATCCCGTCGTCGCCCGCGTCACCGCGCGCTGCGACTGGCGCATCGCCGATCTCGTCGGCGGCAGGAAGCCAGTCAGCCTCTACCTCGTTGTCCCGCCATCCGACATCAACCGCACCAAGCCGCTCATCCGCCTGATTCTCAACCAGATCGGCCGCCGGCTGACCGAGGAGCTGGCCGCATCGGGCAAGCGTCACCGGCTGCTGTTGATGCTCGACGAGTTTCCCGCGCTCGGCCGCCTCGACTTCTTTGAATCAGCGCTCGCCTTCATGGCGGGCTACGGGATCAAGGGCTTTTTGATCGCGCAGTCGCTCAACCAGATCGAGCGCGCCTATGGGCCGAACAATGCCATCCTCGACAACTGCCATGTGCGCGTCAGCTTCGCGACCAATGACGAAAGGACCGCGAAAAGAGTCAGCGACGCGCTCGGGACCGCGACCGAGATGCGCGACAGCACCAACTATGCCGGCCATCGTCTGTCGCCCTGGCTGGGGCACCTCATGGTCTCGCGGCAGGAGACGGCCCGCCCGCTGCTGACTCCCGGCGAGATCATGCAGCTCCCGCCCAACGAGGAAATCGTCATGGTCGCGGGCACGCCGCCGATCAAGGCGACGAAGGCGCAGTATTTCGATGATGCGCGCTTGCAGGAGCGCATCATCGCGCCGCCCGAGCTTATGGCCACGCCGGCCAACGCTCCGGCGACCGATGACTGGTCGGGCCGCGTCGTGACGGCGGCAGGCCACGCTGGTTCCGGCGCTGGCGGCGATGACGGCGGCGATCCCGCCAATGCCGGCATCCGCCGCGAAACCGAACTGCCCGAGCATGAAGAAATCCTGCCGCCGCCGCCATCGCCAGCGCAGGAATTCGAGATTCTGGACGAGGAGCCCGATGTCGACGCCGCCAAGGCCAACGCCATGCGGGTGCGGATGCGGATGGTTGCGCGGCAAGCCTCGCTCGACCCCGGCGACGGCATCGAGCTTTGAGGAGCCCCCATGACCACACGCACCCGCATGAACGTCTATTTCGACCCGGCCTTGCTCAAGCAAGTCGAGGTGCTGGCGCTCCGCCGCAACATCTCCAAATCCGCCATCGTCGAAGCCGCCGTGGCGTCCTTCCTGTCAGGCGACACCAGCGAGAGGCTGGAGGCAGCCATGTCGCGCCGCCTCGACCGGCTCGGTCGCCAGATCGGCACGCTCGACGAGGATGTCGCCGTGCTCGGCGAGATGTTGGCGCTCTTCGTCCGATACTGGCTGATCTTCACCCCGCCGCTCTCCGACAACGCGCAGGCATCGGCGCGCGCCAAAGGCGCGGAGCGTTTCGACGGCTTCCTGCAATCGCTCGGCAAGCGTCTCGCGACCGGCGACAGGTTCCTCAAGGAGCTTTCGCGCGATGTTGATTCGCTCCCCGAAGACGGCGGGACGGAGCCTCCCAAGACGAGCGACCATCCCGCCTGAATAGTTGCGCCCGTCCTATTCGCCGCCGATAGCCGCCGACCGCCGCACGGCCCTCGATACTTGTTGAACCGGCCCGATTTCGGGCTCTTTTAATCATCCCCGATCGGGGAACTCTCTGTTGCGTCCCCTTGGCTTGGGGACGACATGGCGAACAATTCTCACCAGAAACCGGAGGCGATCCAACGTGGCGCGCGCATGTTGCGCACCGCGCTCGGACCCGCCATCGCCCGGTTCCTTGAGGACGACGGCATCGTCGAAGTGATGCTGAACCCCGATGGGCGCATCTGGATCGACCGGCTTTCCCAAGGACTGTCCGACACCGGCGAAACCTTGTCGCCCGCAGACGGCGAACGCATCGTGCGCCTGGTCGCCCACCATGTCGGCGCGGAGGTTCACGCCCGGTCCCCGCGCGTCTCGGCAGAGCTGCCCGAAACGGGGGAGCGGTTCGAGGGGCTTCTGCCTCCCGTCGTCTCGGCGCCGGCCTTCGCCATCCGCAAGCCCGCCGTCGCTGTCTTCACGCTCGACGATTACGTCGCAGCCGGAATCATGTCGGCGGACCAAGCCGCGACCTTGCGCGCGGCCGTCGCTGATCGCGCCAACATCCTCGTCGCGGGCGGCACCTCTACCGGCAAGACCACGCTGACCAATGCTCTGCTGGCCGAAGTCGCCAAGAGCGGGGATCGCGTCGTCATCATCGAGGACACGCGTGAGCTGCAATGCACCGCGCCGAACCTCGTTTCCATGCGCACCAAGGAAGGCGTCGTCGCGCTCTCCGATCTCGTCCGCTCGTCGCTCCGCCTGCGCCCCGACCGCATCCCCATCGGCGAGGTGCGCGGTTCCGAAGCGCTCGATCTCCTCAAAGCCTGGGGCACCGGCCATCCGGGCGGCGTCGGCACGATTCACGCCGGCACGGGGATCGGCGCGCTGCGCCGTCTCGAACAGCTCATCCAGGAAGCCGTCGTCACCGTCCCGCGCGCGCTGATCGCCGAGACCATCGACCTCGTGGCCGTCCTCTCCGGCCGCGGCTCCATGCGCCGGCTCGCCGAACTCGCCCGCGTCGAAGGGCTCGGCCCCGACGGGGACTACCGCGTCACCGCAGCCACCCCCAGCAACACAGGAGACCCTTCATGATCCGCATGTCCATGCGCGTCCGTCGCACCGTCGCGACCGCCGCCGCCTTCGCCTATGTCAATCTCGTCCTCGTTCCCGCCGCGCACGCTTCCGGCTCCTCGATGCCGTGGGAAGCGCCGCTCCAGAAGATCCTCCAGTCGATCGAAGGCCCGGTCGCCAAGATCGTCGCGGTCATCATCATCATCGCGACGGGCCTGGCGCTCGCCTTTGGCGACACATCGGGCGGCTTCCGCAAGCTGATCCAGATCGTGTTCGGCCTGTC
>DATGWU010000247.1:0-5183 GCA_035299345.1 Rhizobium sp. | reverse complement strand
CCTTCTCGGGATCGACCTGGCGACCCGCCGCCGCAATCGCCTGAACGGCACCGTGCACCGCCACGAAGAAGGCTTCGATGTCGTCGTGGAGCAGAGCTTCGGCAACTGTCCCAAGTACATCCAGCTTCGGGAGCCCCGCTTCGTCCGCGATCCGGCACTGCCGTCGGCGGCACGGCCGGTGACCACCACCGGGCTCGACCCGGTCGCCCGAAGCCTCGTCGAAGGCGCGGACACGCTCTTCGTCGGCACCTATGCCGACATAGACGGTCGCCGCCAGGTAGACGTCTCCCATCGCGGCGGACGGCGGGGTTTCGTTCGCGTCGGCGACGACGGCTGGCTCACCGTTCCGGATTTTGCCGGCAATCGCTTCTTCAACACGCTCGGCAAGATCGCCGTCAATCCGCGCGCCGGACTGGTCTTCACGGACTTTTCGACCGGTACCCTGCTACAGATGACGGGCGAGGCCGAATTGCTGTCGGACGACCTGGCTGACGTTTCGGTCGCCGGAGCGGAACGGTACTGGCGATTTCGCCCAAAAGGCGTCGTCCGCAGGGATGACGCGCTTCCCCTTCGCCATGAGTTCACCGAGTGGTCGCCGTTCGCACTGGCGACCGGTGACTGGGCGAAGTGACGACCGTCTGGCAGGTGGACCGGTTCAGGCGAGCCCTCCAATGTGGAAGGTTTTCATTTCCAGATATTCCTCGATGCCGGCCTGGGCACCCTCGCGACCGAGACCGGACTGTTTGACGCCGCCGAAGGGAGCGACTTCGGTCGAGATCAGCCCGGTGTTGAGGCCGATCATGCCGGCTTCGAGCGCCTCGCCCACGCGCCAGGACCGCTTCAGGCTCTGGGTATAGAAATAGGCCGCGAGCCCGAACGGCGTGTCGTTGGCGATCCGGATCGCCTCTTCGTCCGTCTCGAAGCGGAAGAGCGGCGCGACCGGACCGAAGGTCTCTTCATGGGCGAGCAGCATATCGGTCGTCGCGCCTGTCAGCACCAGCGGTGCCGTGAACTGAGGTCCGAGACCGTCGGTTGTCGCGGCCGAGGCAATCTGAGCGCCCTTCGACAGGGCGTCCTCGACGTGCCGGTTGATCTTTTCGATCGCCGCCTGGTTGATCATCGGTCCGATTGCCACACCCGGTTCCGTGCCGGGGCCGACCTTCATCGCATTGACGCGGGCGGTGAGCCTGGCGGCGAATTCGTTGTAGACACCGGACTGGACCAGTATGCGGTTGGCGCAGACGCAGGTCTGGCCGCCGTTGCGGAACTTGGACGTGATCGCGCCTTCGACGGCGAAATCGAGATCGGCGTCGTCGAAAACGATGAAGGGGGCGTTGCCGCCGAGTTCGAGCGACAGGCGCTTCACAGAATCCGCGGCCCCGCGCATCAGCAGCGAGCCGACGCGCGTCGATCCGGTGAAGGAGATTTTCCGCACGGTCTCGTTTTCCATGATCTCGGCGCCGATTTCGGACGGCAGACCCGTGACCACGTTGATGACGCCGGCCGGAATACCGGCACGCTCGGCGAGCACCGCGATCGCAAGCGCCGAATAGGGCGTAAAGTCGGACGGCTTGATGACGACCGTGCAGCCGGCGGCGAGCGCAGGTGCGACCTTGCGGGTGATCATCGCATTAGGGAAGTTCCACGGGGTGATGATGCCGCAGACGCCGACGGGCTCCTTGAGAACCACGATGCGTCGATCAGGCGTCGGCGAGGGGATCGTCGTGCCGCCGATCCGGCGGGCTTCTTCCGCGAACCACTTGACGAAGCCTGCGCCATAGCGGATTTCACCGGCGGCTTCGCTCAGGGGTTTGCCCTGCTCGGTGGTGAGGATCAGCGCGAGGTCGGCCTCGTGCTCCACCATGAGCGCGTACCATTTTTCAATGAGCGCCGCGCGTTCGGCATGGGTCCTGGCCCGCCAGGCGGGATAAGCGGCGCCGGCGGCGGCGATGGCCGCGCGGGTGTCCTCGCGTCCCATGTCGGGCACCGTGCCGATCACCTCCTGGGTTGCGGGATCGACGACCTCGATCACCTTGCCGGAGGCAGCCGTGCACCATTTGCCGCCGACGAGGCCGGCCTGGCGGAAAAGATCTTTGTCCCTGAGGGTCTTCATGATGGTCATCCGTCTGAAAATGCGTTGTCAGGCAATGGCCGCGAGAACGGCCCCGGTGATCGTGTCGGTCTTGTCCTTGCCGGGCACCGTGCCGATGCCGGCGGCGGTCGTCCTTTCGATTGCCGTCATCACGGCCGCGGCCGCTTCCGTCTCCCCGAGGTGGTCGAGCATCATGGCGCCCGACCAGATGGCGGCGATCGGATTGGCGATCCCGAGATGGGCGATATCAGGGGCCGAGCCGTGCACCGGCTCGAACATCGACGGCGCCGTGCGGTCGGGATTGATGTTGGCCGAGGCGGCAAAGCCGAGGCCGCCCTGGATGGCCGCGCCGAGATCGGTCAGGATGTCACCGAAGAGGTTGGAAGCGACAACGACGTCGAGGCTTTCGGGGGCCATGACCATGCGGGCCGCCATCGCGTCGATGTGGTAGCTGGTGACCTCGATATCTGGATATTCGCCCGCGAGTTGCTGGGTCACCTCGTCCCAGAAGACCATGGTGTGTTTCTGCGCGTTCGACTTGGTCACGGATGCGAGTTTTCCGCGGCGCGCGCGGGCCTGTTCGAAGGCGAAACGCAGGATGCGTTCGACGCCGGTGCGCGTGAAGATCGAGGTTTCGATTGCGACCTCGTCGGCGGTGCCCTGATGAACGCGCCCGCCGGCGCCCGAATATTCACCTTCCGTGTTCTCGCGGATGCAGAGGATGTCGAACTTCTCGGCCTTCAGCGGCCCCTGCACGCCGGGCAGCAGCCGGTGCGGACGAATATTGGCGTACTGAACGAAGGCTTTGCGGATCGGCAGGAGAAGGCCGTGAAGCGAAACCGAGTCGGGCACCTCCGCCGGCCAACCGACGGCGCCGAGCAGGATGGCATCGAAGCCGCGGAGCGTTTCGATACCATCCTGCGGCATCATCGCACTGGTTTCCTTGTAGAACTTGCAGGACCACGGGAACTCGCGGCCTTCGAGCCTGAACCCGCCAGCGCTCGCCGCCTTCGTCAGGACAGCCCAGGCTGCGGCGGTGACGTCGCGTCCGATGCCGTCACCGGGGATCTGTGCAATTTTGTAGACCTTCATGGGTTTCCTCAGGCGGTTTCCTAGAGACTGATGAGGACGCTCTTCGTCCTGCGGTTCGCGTGATAGGCTTCGCGGCCGAGATCCTTGCCGATGCCGGAGCGTTTGTAGCCGCCCGTCGGCAGGATATGGTCGCGCGAGCGGCTGTAGCGGTTGATCCAGACCGTGCCGGCCTGCAACCGCCTCGTGAGGCGGACGGCGCGCGAAAGGTCACGGGTGAAGAGGCCGCTCGCCAGCCCGTAGGCCGGGTGGTCGGCGAGCGCGAGGGCCTCCTCCTCGTCGCGGAAGGTTTGCAGCGTCAGCACCGGCCCGAAGATCTCCTCGATGAGCGCGGGCGAGCCCTGATCGACACCTGCAATCAGCGTCGGCTGATAGAAATATCCGGGTGCATCCATCGGGGCTCCACCCGTCAGGCATTCGCCACCGGCACGGACGGCCGCCGAAACGATCGAATGGATGCGTTCGCGCTGCCGCTCGGAGATGATCGGCGAATACTGGCTCGCCGCGTCCCATGTCGGGCCGGCGCTCGCCGCCTTCATGCGACGAACGATCGCCGCGACGAGAGGTTCGGCGACAGCTTCCTCGACGATCAGCCGCGATCCGGCCACGCAGGCCTGCCCGGCATTCGAAAGGATGCTGCCGGCGATCGCCGCCGCGGCCTTGTCGAGGTCGGCATCGGCAAAGACGAGTTGCGGGCTCTTGCCACCGAGTTCCAGCGTCATCGGCTTGACGCCGGTGCGGGCGATGTTCTCCATGATCGCGGCGCCGGCGCGGGTCGAGCCGGTGAAGCTCACCTTGGCGATATCCGGATGGCCGGTGATCGCATGCCCGGTGACCGGCCCGTCGCCGAGCACGACGTTGACGAGCCCCGCGGGAATGCCGGCGCGAACGGCAAGTTCCGCAAGACGGATGGTGGTGAAGGGCGTCATTTCCGACGGCTTGATCACCATCGCATTGCCTGCGGCAAGCGCCGGGCCGAGCTTCCAGGCCGCCATCGAGAGCGGGAAGTTCCAGGGCGTGATCGCGCCGACCACCCCGTAGGGTTCGCTCATGATCATGCCGAGGCTGGCGTCGTCCGTCGGAACGAGATCGCTGCCCTCCTTGTCGGCGAATTCCGCGAAGAAGCGGATCTGCTCGGCCGACACGGCAATGTCGCCGTCGACCAAATGGCCGACGGGCCGGGTCGAGGAGACGGCCTCGAGCCTCGCGAGTGTCCCTGCGTCTTCCTCGATGAGATCGGCCCAGCGCTGCAGCACGCGCGTGCGCTCACGCGGGCGAAGGCCACCCCAATTGCTGTCCTTCAGGGCCTTCCTGGCCGACTGCACGGCCTCGTCGACCACATCGCCGTCGGCAACGGGACAGGCGGCATACGCATGCCCGTCGGACGGGCGATGCATGTCGACGACGCCGTCTGCGGCAACCAGCCGACCGCCGATGAAGTGGCCGATGGGAAAGGACAGGCTGTCTGGATCGAAACTCAGTGTCATGGGTACACCTTTCATCACTGGAAGCGATGGTAGGCGACCCGGCGGAGCAGCTTGACCCGAGCAGCGAGCCGGCAATGGCGGAAAAAGCCGTTTTGCCGGCTCGCGGCAGCGTATTCTACGGCAAGCGCATCGCGCTCACGATCGATGCCGGGCTTCGTGGGTCAGCCCTTCGGGGTAACCGTCAAGTAGATCTTGCGGACCGTTTCGATCGTCTTCCAGACACCGGTAAAGCCCGGTTTCATGACGAAGCTGTCGCCCGCCTTGTAGATCACCGGCGCACCGCCCTCGGGCGTGATTTCGACGACGCCGGCGAGGATGTGGCAGAATTCGAAGGTTTCGCCCTTGATCGAGCGGGTTTCGCCCGGCGTCGCTTCCCATACGCCGGTATGCACCAGTTCGCCGTGGGCGACGTCCTGCGCCCAGGTCTTGAAGGCCGGACTTCCGGAAATCAGGCGGTCCGGTTGCGGCAGGCTTTCGCGCGGCGCGAAGGAGGGATTCGGTTCTATGGTCTTGAG
>DATGWU010000246.1:0-2662 GCA_035299345.1 Rhizobium sp. | reverse complement strand
GCCTCATGGATGATGCGGGCGAGGTCGTTGACGTCCTTGACCAGCCAGTTGTGCTTTGTGCACGGCCGGGTGATCCCGACGGTGTCGCATTCCTGGAAGGCGTCGGAGCCGATGAGCGGCGTCGGAACCTGTCCCGAAATGCAGACGATCGGGATCGAGTCCATCAGCGCGTCCTGCAGCGGCGTGACGGCGTTGGTCGCGCCGGGGCCCGACGTCACGAGCATGACGCCGACCTTGCCGGTGGAGCGGGCGTACCCTTCGGCCGCGTGGCCGGCGCCCTGCTCGTGGCGAACGAGGATGTGCTGAATCTCATCCTGCTGGAAGATCTCGTCGTAGATCGGAAGCACCGCGCCGCCCGGATAGCCGAAGATGTGCTCAACGCCGTTGTCCTTCAGCGCCCTGAGGACGATCTCCGCGCCGGTCATCTGATTGTCTGTTCCCGTCATGCCTGTTTCCATTTGCCTTCTGGATTTCCTGTCAGGGCTTTCACCCCGGTTCTGGCCATAAAAAAAGGCCCCTTGAGGAGCCTGTCATCTAGCGCATGGGTGGCTGTCGCCGGATGGTTACACCATCCTGCCCATGCGCTTTCCCACCACGATAAGAACTGCCGAAATAGTCATGGAAAAACTGATAGACAGAAAATCGGGACCCGTCAACGCGCATCTGCCGCAAAATGCGCCGGTTCGACCAGGAAGGAGGCACGCCAGGCGCCGGACCTCCCCCTACACTGCTTATTAAACCTCTCTTGCTACAAGCTGGCATAGCAGGGAGTTCATTATTGCGTAACAACGACCTTCACACCTCGGGAACGGCCGGCGAACAGGACCGGCGCGACCAGCTGCGACCCGGCAACCGCATGCTGGGGCGCGTTGTCGCATGCAACGGATCGCGCGCCACCGTCGCCGCCGTCGCAGAAGCTGGAGGTACCGAGCTCAGCGAACTCTGGTCAGTCGGCCGCCTGATCTCCATTACCGTCGGCAGCAATCGCGTCGTCGCTCTCGTTTACTCCATGCAGACCGACACCAAGGCTTGGGGCGAAAAGCTCGACAACACCTTCCTGATCGAGGTCGAGCTTTTGGGCGAGGTGCATGTCGGCATGAACGGCCGCGAGGAATTCTCGACCGGCATCTCGCGCTACCCTTATCTCGGGGCGATCGCCCACCGCATCCGCACTGCCGATCTCTCCCGCATCTACGACAACGGCAAGAGCGACACCTGCGTCATCGGCAAGCTGACGCAGGACGAGAGCATCGACGCCGCGATCCACATCCCTTCGATGCTCTCCAAGCATTTCGCCGTGGTCGGTTCCACCGGCGTCGGCAAGTCGACGGCCGTTTCGCTGCTTCTGCGCCAGGCGATCAAGGCGGACCCGAAGCTGCGCGTGCTGATCCTCGATCCGCACAACGAATTCGCCGCCGCCTTTCCCGAGCACGCCGTCGTCATCGACACGGAAACGCTCGACCTTCCCTTCTGGCTGATGAAGCTCGAGGAATTCGCCGAGGTCGTGTTCCGCGGACGCCCCCCGGTGCCCGACGAGCTCGACATCCTGCGCGACCTCATGCCCGACGCGAAGCGCGCCTTCCGCGGCAGCGATACCAGCCTCATGCGCCGCGCCAACGAGAAAAGCTCGATCACCGCCGACACGCCGGTGCCCTATCGCATCGCCGACCTTCTGGCCTTGATCGACGAACGCATCGGACGCCTCGAAGGCCGGGGCGAAAAGCCTTTCCTGCGATCGCTGAAGATGCGGATCATGTCGGCGATCAACGATCCCCGCTACCACTTCATGTTCTCCAACAACACGATCAACGACACGATCCTGGAGACCATCGGCCACATCTTCCGCATCCCCGGCGACGACCGCCCGATCTCGACGTTCCAGCTCGCCGGCATTCCCTCCGAGGTGGTGAATTCCGTCGCTTCGGTGCTCTGCCGCATGGCTTTCGAACTGGCGCTCTGGTCGAACGGTGCCGTGCATATGCTCGTCGTCTGCGAAGAAGCGCACCGCTACGTGCCGTCCGATCCCAATCTCGGCTTCTACCCGACCCGCCAGGCCATCGCCCGGATCGCCAAGGAAGGCCGCAAGTACGGCTGCTCGCTCGGCATCATCACGCAGCGGCCCGGCGAGCTCGACCAGACCATTCTTTCGCAGTGCTCGACACTGTTTGCGATGCGGCTCTCCAACGACCGTGACCAGGAAATCATCCGCTCGGCCATCCCCGATTCGTCGATCTCCACCACGAGCTTCATCTCCTCGATCGGCAACGGCGAAGCGATCGCCTTCGGCGAGGCGATCGCGGTGCCGATGCGCATGCGCTTTACCCGTGTCGAGCAGAGCCACCTGCCGAAGGCGAACGGCGTTACGGTGAAGGGTTCCGACGAGACCCCGGACACGGTCGACCTGCGCAACGTCGTCAGCCGCATGCGTGCCGTCTCCGGACCGGACATCTCCGCCTTCCAGCGCAGCTACGAGTCTACCGAACAGCCGGCGTCGTTCGTGGACGACCTGCCGATGCCTTCAGGCGCACACCGTGGCGATCCGTTCGCAGCCGCCACGCCCTCCATGCTGCCGGACACGCCTTCGATCGAGCCCTACCGTCCGGACATGCTGCCCATGGGGAACGGAGCGGGCGAAGAATTGCAGCCGCTGCGGCGCCGAACC
>DATGWU010000245.1:0-3792 GCA_035299345.1 Rhizobium sp. | reverse complement strand
GCCGTTTTTGATTCGCGGTGATTGGAACCGCCGGCGCCGCGTGATAAGCAGCGCGCATGACGAAGACAGAGACCCTCTCCCCCATCCACATCGTCGGCGGCGGCCTCGCCGGTTCGGAAGCGGCCTGGCAGGCGGCGCAGGCTGGTGTGCCGGTGATCTTGCATGAGATGCGCGGCGTGCGCGGCACCGATGCCCACAAGACCGACGGACTTGCAGAGCTCGTCTGCTCGAATTCCTTCCGGTCCGACGACGCAACCTCCAATGCGGTGGGCGTGATCCATGCCGAGATGCGTCTCGCCGGATCGCTCATCATGGCCTGCGCCGACAAGCATCAGGTGCCGGCCGGCGGGGCGCTCGCCGTCGACCGCGAGGGCTTTTCCGCCGCCGTCAGCGCCGCTGTCGAAAACCATCCGCTGATCACGGTGGTCCGCGAGGAAGTCACCGGCCTCCCGCCCGAGGAATGGGGTTCGACGGTCGTCGCGACCGGCCCGCTCACCTCTCCGGCGCTCGCCGAAGCGATCCGCCTCGAGACGGGCGCCGACGCGCTCGCCTTCTTCGACGCCATCGCGCCGATCGTCCACCGCGACTCGATTGACATGAACGTCTGCTGGTACCAGTCGCGCTACGACAAGGTCGGACCCGGCGGAACCGGCAAGGACTACGTCAACTGCCCGCTCGACGAGGCGCAGTACAACGCTTTCGTCGATGCCCTGATCGCGGGAGATGCCGTCGGCTTCAAGGAATGGGAGGGCACGCCCTATTTCGACGGCTGCCTGCCGATCGAGGTCATGGCGGAACGCGGCCGCGAGACGCTGCGGCATGGGCCGATGAAGCCGATGGGCCTCACCAACGCCCACAACCCGACCGTCAAGCCCTACGCGGTCGTCCAGCTGCGCCAGGACAATGCGCTCGGCACGCTCTACAACATGGTGGGCTTCCAGACGAAGCTGCGTTACGGCGCCCAGGCCGAGATCTTCCGGATGATTCCGGGCCTGGAGAACGCCGAGTTCGCCCGCCTCGGCGGCCTGCATCGCAACACCTACATCAATTCGCCGGTCCTGCTCGACGACACACTGCAGCTGAAGAGCCGCCGCGGCCTGCGCTTCGCCGGCCAGATCACCGGCTGTGAGGGCTATGTCGAGAGTGCATCCATCGGCCTGCTTGCCGGCCGCTTCGCCGCCGCCGAGCGAAAGGGCGAGCCGGTCCGCCTGCCGCCCGCCACGACGGCCATGGGGTCGCTCCTCAACCACATCACCGGCGGCCACATCGTCACCGACGAGGAGCCCGGCAAGCGGTCCTTCCAGCCGATGAACATCAATTTCGGATTGTTCCCGGAGCTGGAGCCCGGTTCCATCACCAAGCCTGAAGGCGTGAAGCGCTTCCGCGGCAAGGACAAGACGATCATGAAACGCCAGCTGATCGCGACCCGTGCACTGGCCGACTGCCGGCGGTGGCTCGCGAGCGCGTGAGCTAGCTGGCGTCAGCCCTTGGCAACCGACTCGTCGACATCCTGGCGGTCGCTTGCGCTGACATAGTTGCCGAGCAGCCAGAGTGATACCTCGGCCGCCTCGACAGCCGAGGCGAAAACGAAGTCGCCGTTGTGGAACGGAGCATCCAGGAACTCGATTGAGAGTCCCCGGCCGTTCGGCAGGTCTCGCACCCTGACGGTGCCCGGTTCGATCAGATGACAGGCGAAATGGCTTCGCATATTGCGCATGAAGCCGGTCTTGTTGTCGTGCAGGCGAACGAAGACGGCCTTGCCGTCGGCCGTCGAACGCAGGTTGCGGATCGCTTCGTTGGGAAAGGCGCGACCGAACTGCAGGATCGCCAAGCCGGTATCATGGGACTCATCGCTGGTCGCCTGCCGCGCCACGCGCGTGGCACCGATGGCGAAAAGAGCCAGCAGTCCAAAGATCACCATCCACGTGACAAGCGTCACATCCGCCTCCCTCTTCTCATCCCATCCACCCATCGATGATGCGAACGGTTCAGGCACCGCCCCGTGACGCCACGGCCGGAAGCGTCGTAGCAGCCGAGGCTTGCGCGAATTTGGCCCGCCTCAGACCTGCCGACGGACCATGGCCCACATAAGAAGCAATTGCCGTCGCCATTGCGGCGCTCTCACCTCTTCCGCAAAGACGCGCGCGGGCCTTGCTACGGCCCGATCGAGAACGCTGCCGACGAGTGCCACCGGAAGATAGGCCGCCATAACTGCGGCGGGCAATGGGCCGGCGCTGCGCACTTTCGCAAGATGCTCGCGCCCTAGTCCGGCAAAGGCCTCGACGGCGGCGGATATGCGCGCTCGATCCTCGCCCGCAAGGAAGCCCTCACGATCGAGACCAACAGCCTTCAATATTTCCAGGGGAATGTAGACCTGCCCCCGCGCGCTCGTCCGCGGCAGGAGCAGGATCGCCCCTGCGACCGCCTGCGCGACGCCGGCGTGACCGGCGCGTTCGGCGCAGTTCGCCGCTTGGCCGGGCGCGAGTATCAGGCTCGCGAGCTGTATCAGGGCGGAGGCCGTGTCGCCCGCATATCCCTCGAACATGTCGCGGTTCTCGATCGGGTCGTCGTAGAGGTCGAATATGCGGGCGTCGAGCATCCGCAGCAGCGCCTCGACCGGCAGGTCATGACGACGGATCGTCTCGAGGAGAAGGGCTCCGAGCGGATTGGCCGCCGTCTCGCCATGTTCGACGCCGGAAACGAGGTCACGCCAGTATTGCAGCCGAACCTCGCCCGGCAAAGGTTCGCGCACGACATCGCGGATCCGGGCGATCTCGGCGTTGAAGCCATAGAGGGCGACCAGTCCGCCGCGCTTGTCGGCCGGGGAGAGCAGCACCGCAAGGTAGCGGTCCCGATCCGTATCGCGCAGCCCGGCAAGGCAGATGGCTTCGTTGTCCGGCATCGCCTTTTCCCGCAAGAACTCGTCTCAGACCGCAATTAGCGCGGCGGCCACGGCACGTTGCTCGGCAAGCATGATATTGTAGGTGCGAACCGCCGCGCCCGTTCCCATCGGGTCGCTGGCGATACCACGCTCCCTGAGCGCCGCCTTGAGGTCGGCGGGGATCGGACGCACGTCCTCTCCGGTCCCGACCAGCAGCACCTCGATGCCGCCCGCCTCCTCCAGCACACGCCGGAAAGCCTCGACGGAGAGCGGATCGCCTTCCGTCATCTCCCAGCCATATATGCCCGAGGGCAACAGAAGCAAGGAGCCGCGATGCGACATGTCGGCGAAGCGGAAGCCGCCGTTGCCGTAGGCGTCGATCGGCGCGCGGCCCGGGAAATGAGCCTCACGCATCACGATACCCCGGTTACCCGGCGCCTCCGCCACCGCGATCAGGCCCCCGCCTTGCCGGCCGGCAGGGCCTCGCCTTCGGCGGCCTTTTCGTCCTGCTGGAAGCTCTCAGGGCGCAGCCTGAAGGCGATGAGGACAGGCGCCGCCATATAGATCGACGAGAAAGTGCCGATCAGGACGCCGAACAGCATGGCCAGCGTGAAGGACGAGATGACCTCCCCGCCGAAAAGGTAGAGAGCGAGAAGCGCAATCAACGTCGTCGAACCGGTCAGCACCGTGCGCGACAGTGTCTGGTTGACCGAGGCGTCGATCAGGACGTCCAACGGCATCTTCTTGTAACGTCTCAGGTTTTCACGCATGCGGTCGTAGACGACCACCGTATCGTTCAGCGAGTAGCCGATGATCGTCAGGATCGCCGCGATACTGGTGAGATTGAACTCGATGCCGGTGAAGACGAAGAGCCCGAGGGTCAGGATCACGTCGTGCAGGGTCGCGATGAT
>DATGWU010000244.1:0-1501 GCA_035299345.1 Rhizobium sp. | reverse complement strand
TTCCACGAATACGCGCTCGTTATTGTTGTTGTTTGTCGAGCATTTACTCGATTACACTATGCCACATGAGGAACCGAGACCGGGAACATCTCGCCAAGCTCCGCGACTACTACGCCGCGCACAGGGTTCTTCCGTCCTTCTCGACGATTGCTCAACTGGTGGGACTAAAAACGACTTCTGCGGTTTCCGTCATGGTCGGTCGCATGAAGACGGCCGGTTATCTCCAGGAGGCTCCGGGACGGCGCCTACAGCCGGGGAAACGTTTTTTTGAGCGAGATGTGGCGGACACCGTCCGTGCCGGATACCCGCAAGCGGCTAACGAAATCCCGATCGAGGGTATGAATATCGATGCCTACCTTGTCGAAAATCCGTCGCGAACGGTTCTGCTCGGCGTCAAGGGCGATTCGATGACGGACGCGGGGCTGTTGCCCGGCGACACGATCATCGTCAAGAAGGGCGCACCGGCAAAGCCGGGCGATATCGTGGTGGCCATCGTCGATGACGACTACACGGTCAAGTACCTTGCGCGGGATCAGCGCGGGTTCTATCTGAAGCCGGGCAACAAAGCGTATGAGCCGATTCGAGCGCAGGACCACCTAGAGGTATTCGGGCTCGTAGTCGGAACTTTCAGAAAATATGGATGAAATAGGCGGATCCATCATGAACCACGTTGACGTTCTTGCCTTAAAGCGAAACGCGGGGCTGTCGCTCGCTAACAAGTCGCTGGTATCTCGGGCGACGGGCAGTTTCTTCACTCACGAGCGGATCGGCCGCTTCATGAACGAACGCCTCGTGCCGTTGCTCGTCCAGGCACAACGGCAGGCGATTTCCGTGGCAGACCCCTTTGCCGGAGACGGGCGTCTCGTCTATTGGCTGATTGAATGCGCTGTGCGAGAAGGCGTTCGAGCCCGCTGGAAAATCAGTCTTTGGGATAACAGCAGTGCGTCTCTGGCCGCCGCGAGACAACGGTTTGATCTTCTTGCCGAAAACACTGGCGCGGATATCGAAGTGGATTTCGTGTGCGCCGACTCGTTCGAGTTGATCCGTGAGCATGAGGGCTCCTTTGATGTCGTCGTCACGAATCCGCCATGGGAAGCGCTTAAGCCTGATCGACGGGAACTAGCCGAACTCACGCCGAAAGACCGCGATATCTATGTCGGTCGGATGCGCGCAGTAGATCGGCGGTTAGCGCAGGTATATCCGCATTCGCAGCCGACCAGAAAATTTGCCGGCTGGGGTACTAACTTGTCTCGGGTGGGATTCGAGGCGTCGGTCAGGCTGCTCGCCGACGGCGGACATCTCGGCATCGTCCTGCCGTCGTCCACTTTCGCCGATCAAGTTTCGACTCCTCTTCGTCATTGGGCTACCGAAAGGCTTAGTTTGAAGTGCACGGGTTACTTCCCAGCCGAAGCCCGCCTATTTGAAAATGTCGATCAAGCGTCGATGGCGCTAGTTGGCACAAAGAATCGAACGCCCGAACAGCAATTTGATCTGCATGTCT
>DATGWU010000243.1:0-7072 GCA_035299345.1 Rhizobium sp. | reverse complement strand
CTGGTGACCGCCCCCGCCACCGCCACCACCGCCGCCGCCGGCATCGGGCACCTTGCCGTCGCCGCCGTGCCCGGGGGTAGGGCCACGATCTTCCTTGCGGATCGGGCCGCTGTCGCCTTCGATCGTCTTGCCGAAGCGAATGTCCGGTTCCGGACCAACCTTGTCCTCTATGGTCTTCCCCTCGACCTCGGCCGGGCCGGCATCCGGCATCCGTCCCCGGATGGCGTGATCGTCGCCCGGCGGTTCGCGATCTTGCTCGTCGCTAGGCGGCGTCACTCCGGGCAGGCGACCCGTCGGGACACTCACCGCCGGCGGGGCGGAGACCTCGGTTTCAGGGTCGGCGGGGCGACTGGCGACGCCTGACGCCGGTCCACCCCGCCCTGAGACGGCGGTCGCTTGCCGGGCCGGCACGGCCGCACCGTCTGCCAGCGTTCTCAGCGTTTCGACCGCCTCCTCGATCGCCGAAATACAGGCATCGGTGAGGGCGTTTTCCTCATGGGCAGCGGTGGCGATGTCGCAAGGGATGCCCGGAGCGATCAGCCTGCTTCCGGCCAAGGTGTTCTTCGATATGTGGTTCATGTGTTCCCCCTGCCCCCGCGCTCACGCCACTGCCGTCTGCATCACGTCGACAGGGCTGGCGTTCGACCAGGAAAGGTCGTGGCCCGCATTGATCACGCCGTCCGCAGTGCCGTCGCCGCTGCTGTCGTCGTCGAGAAACGCGATCACCTCGTTCGCAAGCCCGTTCTGGATCGGCTGCGGCTGCGTATCGTCGTCCTCGATGATCCCGCCCTGGATCAGGATGGCGTCGGAATAGAGACCGCCGCCGAGATAGGTCGTGTCGCCGAAGCAGTCGTAGTCGACGATCTCGGCAACGTTGACGACGGCATTGCCCCCGGTGTTGATGGTCACCGTCGCATCCTCGGCACCGTCGAGCACTTCCTTCGCGACGGCGTCGACATGGTCGGCATCACCGACCACGTTGACCTGCTTGATGAAGGTTACGTCGAAGAGATTGCCGGTGATGTAGAGGACGTTGAGGCCTTCGTAGCCTTCGAAGTTCTCGTCGTGCGCGAGGCCTTTTGGCATGTCGGGGTCCCGGTCCTCGATCGCCTCGATTGTCTTCGGAATGTAGTCCGGCATCGTCTCGAAGCGGTCGTTGGCGCCGACATTTTGGATCGTCGCCTCATTCCAGAGCAGATTGTCACCGGTCTGGACATCCGCGCCGCCGCTGCCGCTGTCGACCACCCAGTCGTTGTCGTAGAGCACGGAGAGCTGGCTGATGATGTTCATGTCGAGGACGTCGCCGCCGACGATCACCAGGTCGTATTGCATGCCGAGGCCGAGCAGGCCGGCGAAATTGATCGCGGAGTTGCCGCCCGTCAGGATGGTCGTCTCGCAGCCCGTCGTCGTCACGACCATCTGGTCGTTGTCGGTGACGAAGTTGTATTGTTCGATCCATTGCACGAAGCAGACATCGCCTTCGACGACGCTCACCCGCCACTGTGTCGGAAAGATCGGATCGCCCGCGCTCTCGTCGCTCGCCGCGTCCGGGGCGGGATCCGCGAGGCTGGAGCGCCCGAAGGTCGCGATGTTGAAGGCGAGCGTGCCGGCATCATCCGCCGCGCTGTTGCCGAGCAGCCCTTCGGGGCCACTGTCCCGGTCGCTGTACACATAGGCCTGCGTGATCATGTCGACCTGGTGATAGTCGCCCATGACGGCGCTCACCGGCGCGATGATCCCGGTCGTCGTGACGCCGGCGATGTTGGCGACCATGTTGGCGCCGGCGCCGATTTCGAGACTGTCCTCGGCCCCGCCGGTCTCTGTCGCGCTGTCGCCTTCCGAAACCGGCTCTTCCGGCGGCGCGGCGATGCCGCGGTCCGGCAGGAAGTCGTCGAGAACAGGCGCCTCGTCGGCCACCACGCCGTTGACGACGGTGCCCTCGATCGCATCTCCTGCGGCGACGTAATCGACTGCATTGCCGATACCGAGCGAGGTGGTTCCATTTTCTGCGAAGTCCTCCTTCA
The DNA here is from genome assembly GCA_035299345.1 of Rhizobium sp. GTDB lineage: Bacteria > Pseudomonadota > Alphaproteobacteria > Rhizobiales > Rhizobiaceae > Allorhizobium. The sequence continues at coordinate 5,048 of DATGWU010000243.1, read as the reverse complement.
GCGCGTGCGCATCGGCGGCGATCGCCTGCAGACCGTCGTAGCTGTCCGTCCGCTCATAGCCGGAAAACGGGGTATAGGCCTCCGCCTCGTTCGCATAAGCCGTGACACGCTCAACCACGAAGCGCATGTCGAGCGGAGGAGCGCCCGTGCCCGTCATGTCGAAATAGTCGTCGTCCTGCAGGAGATTGACCTGGGCTGCGTGCGAGATTGCCGAGCCGGGGCCGATGAAGATCGGCAGGACCTGCGGCGCGTCCGGTGTCGGCACGCCCCAAGGCAAATAGTGCGACGGCAGGTCTCCTGCGTCTGCTCCCGGAAGGTTGTTGATGGCGAATCGCAGATCGGTACCGAAGGGAACATGCCGCCCGCCGCCGGCGAGATCCTCGTCGATAAGCACATGGCGAACGCCAGGGTCGTAATCCTTCAGCGGGAGTTGCGAGGCGAAATCCGGGTCGAGCGCGGCGAGGTCTGGCGCATCGTCGCGCGAACCCTGCGCAATCTGGCCTTCGGTGTAGGCGATGCGCATGCGCGCATCTTCGACGGCCGCATCGAAGTAGCCGATGAAATGCGCGATGATGTCGGAAACCCTCTCTGTATGCATTGCCGCCTCCCGTTTGCCTCACACGCGAAGGAATGCCGGCTCCTTTGCCGATCCTGCCATCGCGGCTTTTAACCGCCGAACTGCACCGGCCGCGGCCGGTGCAGTTGTTCTTGGTTGGGGGATTTGGAGATCAGGCGCCGGTGTCCTCACCGACATCGCTGACATGCGAGTCGCCACCGATGATGCTACTGTCGATCGTATTGCCGAGCAGGTTCGCACCCTGGACGAACTCGAAGTGGAAGCCCGAATTGGCGAGGATCGCCGAAGCATCCGCCGTGCTGTTGCCGGCGACGTCGTCGCCTGCCTTGAGATCCCAGGACTTGCCGTCGAGTTCCACGCCCTCCGCGCTGTCGGCGGTACCGCCGTTCGCCGAAAGCTGATTGATCGCGCCGGCATTCTCCATCCGGACGTTCCACGCCGTGTCCTGGTCGGCCAGGTGGTTCGCCTGGACGGCGCTGAAGCCGGCATCGTTGCCCTGGCCGTTGAGCGAGTCGTTGAGGATGTTGTCGACGTCCAGCGTAAACGAGAAATCGTCACCGAGGTTGAAGGTCAGGTCGCCGCCGGCAATCCCGAGATTGCCGTTGTCCTTGACGTCGTCCAGGACGGCAAAGTCGGTGTCGGTGCTGTTGTAGCTGTCGGTCGCGGTTTCCGTCACGGTCTTGATGTCGGTGTCGGTGTCAGTGACCGTCTTGATGTCAGTGTCCGTTTCGGTGTTGGAGTACGACTTGCTGTCGTAGCTCCAGTCATAGTCCGTCTTGATGTCGGTATCCGTCACCGTCTTGGTGTCGTTGTCCGAGATCGTCTTGATGTCGGTGTCGGTCTCGGTGTTGGAGTAGGACTTGCTGTCATAGCTCCAGTCATAATCGTTGTCGCGATTGTCGCCATTGTTCGCGGCAATGTCGACCTTCGCATCGACATCGACGTCGGTCGAATTGTCGGTGTTGTTACGGTTGTCGCCATTGGCGACGCCGCCGACATAGCCGGTGGAACCGTCATCGACTTCCGTGGAGTTGATGGCGCTGTTGGCAAAGCCGTCGGCCAGTGCACCAACATTGTTTTCGGTATCGGAACCCTTCGGGTCATAAGACATTTCGAACTCTCCCAAAAAAGGGGAGCAGCCGTGAAATCCCTCTCATCTCGACTGGGATCTTTTCTCGCCTGCTCCATGCTGTTGAAATCTGCAGATGTACGCATCACGTGTTCATCTGCCCTGTCACAAGCCATGCAAGTCATTCGAGAATAGAAACCTCGGAACGAGGCAATATCCTCCATCCCCGGAAGCGAACACTTGCTTCCGGCACAGTCATTTTGCTTTCATGTAATCCGCGGTGAACCTGCGAGAACGAGTGGATCGTCGTTCTCAATCCCGCCAAGCCTCACCGCGGACCGAACTGAACATCAAAAAAGCGGATATTCCTAGCCGCGAAATGGGATTACTCCCAACGACCGACGGGTGCCCAACCATATGCCGCTACACCTTTGGGTCGAAAAACACACGCGAAAACAGGAGGAAGTTCGCGAGTGCCCGATTTGCGTGCACCGCAACAGAAACCACAAACAAAGATTGAATAGAATATCTTCAGTATAGCTTTTCACACCCTCTCACACGAAAGTGCGACTTCTTTTCGCAATTGTAACCCGAACTGGTTATTTTCTTCGTCGTTGGGACGAGATAACATAATTGGCACAATATCAGCCCTAAGCCATCAGTTGAGGACCTGGGTAATCGCGGGCTCTCCCGGGAGTTTCACTGTTTTGCGTCGAAAGCAACCGGGAGCGTTGTATGTTGATGACCGAGTCTCCTCTACACGATACGGCGCCGCGAGAGCGGCGTAGCTCCCCACCCAATCTGTTCGTCATGGTGGCCACAAGGGATTTGCTGTCGGAATGCCTCGCCGAGGTTCTGTCGAAGCACTTTCCCGAGACGGAGATCGCCGTCTATCGCAGCGCCGGCGAGATGACGCACGAGGAATGGGAGAACGTCAGGTTGCTTCTCCTCTACGACCTTACCGCCGATCATATCCACGAAATCGTCGAGGATGCGTGCAAGGAAGCGCCCGACGTCTCGATCGCGATCGTCCTCGACAGTGGCAACACATATGATGAATACCTGAAGCACCTGGTCGCAACCGGTGCGATCGACGGCATCCTGCCGCTCACGCTTCGGCTGGACGTCTTCCTTGCCGCAATCGACCTTTTGGCGAAGGGCGGCGAACATTTTCCGGCGGCCCTCCTGCAACGGCTCAACGAGGCCGGACCACGCAATGTCGGGACAGCGCGGACCGTCGGCCTCATCCAGAGCGCCGGGCAGCCGATCGCTCATGATCATCAGATTTCCGTGCTGACGACGCGCGAGGTGCAGATTCTGAACCTCATCTGCCAGGGAACGCAGAACAAGACGATCGCCGACCAGCTTCATCTTTCCGAAAACACGGTGAAGGCGCATATTCGCAGCATCTACAAGAAGATGAAGGTCAAGAACCGCACCGAGGCCGCCTCACGCTTCTTCTCCGACGAGCGCGCGGGACCGGCCGGCAAGGAATACAACTGACCGGTCGCAGGGCCGGACGGCGGGCGATCTGCCGGCGGGTGGAGACCCGTAACGAGGCGTCGGGCGGGCTTCGAGACGCTCCACGCATACGATGCCGCCAACTATGAACCCTAACCGCCAAGCCATTCATAAACAAAATGAATCGGTCGGCTCCAACCGATTCAACAAAGTCGTTGGACGTCGCGAATCGATTTCGCGACAGTCCCGCCATGAACGATCATCGCACCTGCTCCACGGAACTGCGCCGCGTCGACCCCGAACGCAACATGGCGCGCTTCTACCTGCTGACGATCCAGCCGACCCTCTTCGGCAGCGTCTCCCTCATCCGCAACTGGGGTCGCATCGGCACCAGCGGCCAGGTCAAGGTCGAGACCTACGACCGGCCGGACGACGCCCACCGCGCCTATCGCCGCCTCGAGCGCGTCAAGCGCCGCCGCGGCTATGTCGACCCGCATCCGGTGGGGTGCAGCTAAGGTGGAGGACCGGCGGGGCCGCAAGATTTGGGGTCATCGCGAACATCAGAACCGCCGATACCGCGCCAGCGGTAGGCCCTCTTGCTCTACCCAGACGTTCGAACTAGCGAGTGCTTCGGCGTTTTCGCGTCGCCATCGCTCTGCTGTCGCCCGTCGGGTGCAGGCTTCCTCAGCCCGCGAGAGGCGTGGGTCGAGTGATTTCACGTCGTCGAGAGGAGCATGTTCCGGCGAGTGCGTAGCCGGTGTCTTGCGTGTGGGATCTGTCGGCATTCGCTCACCTCCTCTCGATATACATGATGCACGCGCATGTCCCTTACGCGCAACCACAACCTTCGAGCTGTCCGCCATCGCCCCAACTCTATGATATTGACTAATTCATTCGTTTGATTTATTTTCATGCCATGAAGAAGGCGAACTCTCCCCCCAAAGACAAACGCCCCGAACGTGGGGACGCGACGCGCGACCGCCTGCTGGCGGCTGCAATCGACGTCTTCGGCCGCGACGGCTTCGATGCGACGACCACGCGCGCGCTCGCCGATGCCGCGGAGGTCAATCTTCAGGCAATCGCCTACCATTTCGGCGGCAAGGAAGGCCTCTATCTCGCGGCCGCAGACCACATCGCTCAGTCGGTCGCCACCCAGGTCGGTGCGGTCCGCGAAAGCCTGGAGGTTCGTCTCGCGGTGGCCGACGGTTCCGGCACCCTTCCCCCGGAAGAAGAGACGCGGGCCATGCTCGCCGACATCCTCGCCGCGATGGCGAGGCTCTTCACCAGCCGGGAATCGGAGGCCTGGGTGCGCTTCATGGTCCGTGAGCAGATGGCTCCGACAGAGGCCTTCGAACGGGTTTATACGAACGCGATGCGGCCCATTCTCCAGGTGGTCGGCAGGCTCGTCGCCCGCCTGCTCGGCAAGGAGGCGGCGTCCGAGCACGTGCGGCTCAGGGCCCTGTCACTCGTCGGCGGGCTGATCATCTTCCGTGTCGGGCAGGGAGCGGTGCAGGCCCATCTCGGCTGGACGAGTTTCGGAACACGCGAGATCGACGCCGTCGAGGCTCTGGCACGGGAACTGGCCGCGGGTGTCGTCCGGGAGAGGGAAAAATCATGAAGAAGACCGTCGTCGTTCCCGCCCTCCTGCTCACCCTTGGCGCAGGCCTCGCCGCCGCCTTATGGACGGACCTTCCGGCCAGGCTCGGCTGGGAAAGCACGACGGCGAGCGACCTGACGCTTTACGGCAATGTCGACATCCGCCAAGTGCAGCTCGGCTTCCGCGTCAGCGGCCGCATTGCCGGGATGATGGTGGAGGAAGGCGACGCCGTCCGGCAGGGCCAGACGCTCGCCACGCTCGACGCCGGCCCCTACGAAGACTCCATGCATGCCGCCGAGGCGCAGGTCGCGGCACTGAAGGCCGCGCTCGACAAGCTGGTCGCC
>DATGWU010000242.1:0-1996 GCA_035299345.1 Rhizobium sp. | reverse complement strand
CCTTTGCCAATACCCAGCGCGATACATTCCGTGGCGCTCATCGATTTGCCATTGCAGGTCACATTCTCGACCTCCACGAGCCCGACTAGAACACCGAATGGTTTGAAATGGCCATGATTACGCAGCATTCCGCAGGACCATGAGTCCTGCATGACGTCGCGGTTTGGCAGTAGCGGCCAATGCGGTAGCAGCCGCCAGTGCGAGGTGGCGCTGGATCTCTTCGAGATTGGTAAGAAGCGAGGCCCGCCGCCAATCATAGAGATTGTTACGGAGGCCGCGGTAGCGGGCGCGGCGGCCTTGACGCCGCCCAGCCCGAGCGAGAGCGTGCTCGGCCGGCACCCGCTCGCGAAAGCGGGCGCGGCCAGCACGCGTATGAGCGAGTCGGCGTAGGCGCTTCTGCAACTGCTCGTTGTCCGCGATCGAGACAGTGCGTCCATGACCGAGTGAGGCATCGGTGCACTGATCTCGAAGCCGGCAACGATCGCAGTCCTCAGGGTCGAATTCGACGGTGGTACCGAACTCGAACGGCTGGGTCTTGTGCGCCGGGCAGGTGATGGTGCGATCTCGGACGTTGATCTTGAAGTCCGCCTTGGAGAACAGCGCCCCGTTCCGCGCTTGCCATGGCCTGCAAATGATCTCGCCGTCACGTTTGAGCACGTGGGCCACCAACGGGGCATTGATGTACGCACGGTCGACATAGAGGCTGGTGACCGGCATCTCGCCACCGAACAGGTGCTTGAGGTCCTGCTCGATCGGATCGGCGGCTTCCTCATCGGGGCGATTGGCCGGTGTGATCGCACAGGCCAGAATCAATCCGGAGCGTAGATCTCGCGCCAAATGACGCTTGAAGCCGTTGAACCGCTTGCTCTTGCTCTTGCGCCCGTGGCGCATGTCCTTATCCTCGATCGACACCCGGCGATCTGGCGCGACACCCTCTCGAATCCGGACGGCGGTGGTCTTGTCGCTGCGATTACCGCCGCACGTAGGGTCCGGTTCAAGATCCTGCGCCATCACCTGGTGCAGCGTCTCGACGTGTTCTTGAAGTGATGGCCGAGCGAGTTCGGCTGGCAAGCGGTCGCGGATCCAGGCCTCCAGCGAGGTCAGTTGCCCAACCAACACCGAGACTGCCTCGGCTTTATCAGCCGGGTCGCTCCACGTGTAATCGAGCGCCTTCTTGACGCTGCTCGCCGCCAGCAGCGGGATGCCTGCCTCCGTGCACACGCGTTCTCGCGGCCACGACAGCAGGTCGGCCACGCAGTCGACGATCTTCCGTCCAGCATGGGCCAAGAGGTTGACGGTGTCCTCGACACGCCCCGCACCTTCGAGCGGGCTGGAATCGATCGCGATCCGCAAATCCTTGGGCAGCTTCCGGTAGTCGAACGCCTGGGTAGTGCGGGCCAGCGCGATCGTCTTCTCCAGGAGAACCCGATCCATGTCGTGCCGAATCAGACGCTGGCGAAATTCCTGGAAGGCTCCTTGCGAGAACGCCTCCTCGGTGTTGCCCAGGCAGTCGAGCACCATCTGCCACCTCAGGTCGACCATCGTCAGCTGCACAGCTTCAGCGTCGGACACCCCCAGGTAGCCTTGCATCAGCGCCGCCATCGCCATGCGCGCCGGGCACACCGGATCCTTGCCCGCCCCCGTGTCGCGGTACATCGCCCCCAAGGCGCTCTGCATCTCGTCATCGAAGATCTCGTGCCGATGGTCCCGTAGGAACGCAAAGAGCTTACGTGTTCGACGAAGGCTCTTGAGAATCGCAGTTTCCTGCCGCGTGTATGTCTGACTTGGCACCCAGCGCTCGATGGTCATGCCGCCGAGCAGATCACGTGGAGCCTCGCCAAGTCGATCCCCTTCTGTCGTATCCTCGCAAGTGATCGAGATGATCCACATTTCTAACCGATCGGTGTTCTAGCGACGGTGTCCTAGAGCTTGACGGAAAATTAGCTAGCAATTCCGGTGATCCCAGCAGGACTCGAACCTGCGACCTACGCTTTAG
>DATGWU010000241.1:0-4835 GCA_035299345.1 Rhizobium sp. | reverse complement strand
TGCTTCACAAACAATATTCCGCAGCGGGATGGCGGTACGCACATGGCCGGCTTCCGCGGAGCGCTGACCCGCCAGATCGTCTCGTATGCCGACAGTTCCGGGATCATGAAGAAGGAGAAGGTGACACTGACCGGCGACGACTGCCGCGAAGGATTGACCGCAGTTCTTTCGGTAAAGGTTCCGGATCCGAAGTTCTCCTCGCAGACCAAGGACAAGCTCGTCTCGTCGGAAGTCCGGCCAGTAGTCGAAAGCCTCGTCAACGAAGCCCTCAGCACGTGGCTCGAGGAGCATCCGGGTGATGCCAAGATCCTTGTCGGCAAGGTCGTCGAAGCGGCTGCGGCTCGCGAGGCCGCGCGCAAGGCGCGTGAATTGACCCGGCGTAAGGGCGCGCTGGATATTGCATCGCTGCCGGGCAAACTTGCCGATTGCTCGGAGCGTGATCCGTCCAAGTCCGAACTCTTCCTTGTCGAGGGCGACTCCGCAGGTGGATCGGCAAAACAAGGACGCTCCCGCGAGACACAGGCCATCCTGCCGTTACGGGGCAAGATCCTGAACGTCGAGCGTGCGCGCTTCGACAAAATGCTGTCGAGCCAGGAAATCGGAACGTTGATCACGGCGCTCGGTACGTCGATCGGCAAGGATGAGTTCAACGCAGACAAGCTGCGTTACCACAAGATCATCATCATGACGGATGCTGACGTCGACGGCGCCCATATCCGCACTCTTCTGCTGACTTTCTTCTTCCGCCAGATGCCGGAACTGATCGAGCGTGGCCATCTCTACATAGCTCAGCCACCGCTCTATAAGGTGACCCGTGGCAAGTCGGTCCAGTACCTGAAAGACGAGAAGGCACTCGAGGACTATCTCATCACGATGGGTCTGGAGGATGCGCGGCTGACACTCGGCAACGGCGAGGTGCGCGCAGCTTCCGATCTTCGCGAAGTCATCCAGGACGCTCTCCGGCTGCGGTCTCTGATCGACGGTCTGCATTCCCGCTATAACCGCAACGTAATTGAACAAGCGGCAATCGCAGGGGCGCTTAATCCGGAACTGACGGGAAACCGTGAACGCGCGGAGCAGACCGCGGCTGAGGTTGCGCGTCGGCTCGACTTGATTGCTGAGGAGACGGAGCGCGGCTGGACTGGCCATGTGACCGATGAAGGCGGACTGCGCTTCGAGCGCATGGTCCGCGGGGTCAAGGAAGCGGCTTTCGTCGATGTTGCCCTGATCGGTTCCGCGGACGCGCGGCACATCGATCAGATGTCCGCCAGACTGAGAGAAGTCTATGGCGTTCCGCCAGCACTCTCCAAAAAGGATGGACAGCAGGAGATGTCGGGTCCGCGAGCCTTGCTGGACTCCATTTTCGCCGCCGGCCGAAAAGGCCTATCCATGCAGCGCTACAAAGGCCTCGGTGAAATGAACGCCGAACAGCTCTGGGAGACGACGCTCGATCCGAACGTCCGGTCACTGCTCCAGGTGAAGGTCACCGACGCGACCGATGCCGACGGCCTGTTCTCGCGCCTGATGGGCGACGAGGTCGAGCCCCGGCGCGAGTTTATCCAGGACAATGCGTTGAGCGTCGCCAATCTCGACATCTGACGAGAACGTGAATCATCTGTTAACGATGATTCACGTGAAACAATGCCGGCCTCAGGTGGAGCGAAACAAACCTTCGAAGGCGATGGCGCTGAGCGGCTTGCGGTTGCTCGGGATTTCCCGAGCTTGCAGGTGTTCCGGCAGCAGACTCTTGTCGGCGAGCTTGCCGATCGCGACGGCCGCTTCCGCCCGGTAACCTTGCGGAACGTTGAGAACCTCAATCGCCTTGTCGAAGTCGACTCCGCCCATACCGTGCGCGTAATAGCCGGAGTAAACGGCCTGCATCGCCAGCATTGCCCAAGATGCGCCGGCGTCAAAGCTGTGGCTTCGGAAAGGTTTTGGCTCAGAGCCGTCATCCTTGCGGCTCAGCATGTCGGAAAGGATGACAACAAGAGCCGAAGCGGTCTTCGCCCAGACTTGATTGGATTCGGCGAGAACAGAGAGAATCCTGTCGAAATCATCGGTGCCTCGCAGTGCGTAAACAAACCGCCATGGCTGATAGTTCGAAGCAGATGGTGCCCAATGGGCAGCCTCGAGCATGGTCAGGAGTGTTTCCTTCGGCATAGGCTCCCCTGAAAAGCTGCGCGGTGACCAGCGGTCGAGGAACACGGGATTGATGTCGAAATCGGATTGCCTGTGATTGCTGCTCGTCATGGAGTGTTCTCGTTCCGATCGAGTTGGTGGAGAGGGGTGACAGATTCTGTGACGTTTTTCGATAATCGGGCGCCGTTCGCCTGCGCGCAAGCCATAAGCGTTCATCGAGCGGCCTTAATGCTGCCCCGCAACGATGGTCTTTTTTGCGCAGCAACAAATTCGTTACTTGTTTGATGAACTCTGGTAATTCTCGTATATCAGCCGGCGGCACATCCGGCGTTCGATGATAACCGAAAGGCAAGAGCGCTCATGTTCTACCAGCTCTATGAATTGAACCACGCAGCGATGGCCCCGTTCCGCGCAACGGCCGACGCAATGCGCCTTGCCTACAGGAACCCGCTCAATCCGCTGGCACACACAGTCGTCGGACGAACACTTGCGGCCGGCTTCGAGGTCTTTGAGCGCGTCACACGACGTTACGGCAAACCCGTGTTTGATTTACCGTTTACGCAGATCGGTGGTCGACCTGTCGCGGTAAAAGAGCAGATCGTCTGGAGCAGACCGTTCTGCAATCTCATCCATTTCGATCGCCAGTTGCCTGCGGGTCATTCCGATCCCAAGATCGTTCTCGTTGCGCCGATGTCCGGACATTATGCCACGCTTCTGCGCGGCACGGTGGAGGCGCTCCTTCCGGGTGCAGACGTTTATATTACAGACTGGATCGACGCGCGCATGGTCCCTGTCACCGACGGAGCCTTCGACCTCGACGACTATATCGACTACGTGATCGACATTCTGCACTACCTCGGGCCCGACACCCACGTTGTCGCGGTCTGCCAACCCTCGGTTCCGGTTCTAGCCGCTGTCGCGGTGATGGAGGCGAATGGCGATCCCCTTGCTCCGGCCACCATGACGCTCATGGGTGGCCCCATCGACACGCGGATCAATCCGACCGGAGTCAACGAACTGGCACAGAACAGGCCACTCGAGTGGTTCAGGGACAATGTCATCATGAATGTCCCATGGCCGCAGCCGGGTTTCATGCGTGCCGTCTATCCGGGTTTCCTGCAGCTTTCGGGTTTCATGTCGATGAATCTGGACAGGCACATGATCGCCCACAAGGATTTCTTCGTGAACCTAGTCAAGAATGATGGCGACTCAGCCGAGAAGCACCGGGACTTCTATGACGAGTATCTGGCGGTCATGGACCTGACGGCTGAATTCTATCTGCAAACCGTCGAGACCGTCTTCATTCGGCACGCCTTGCCGAAAGGGGAGATGACGCATCGTGGGAAACCGGTAAACACGACCGCTATCCGCAACGTGGCGCTCCTTACCGTCGAAGGCGAAAACGACGACATATCCGGCGTCGGTCAGACGCGGGCAGCCCAGACGCTTTGCCCGAATATCCCCGAGGCGAAGCGGATGCACTATCTTCAGCCGGATGTAGGCCACTACGGTGTCTTCAACGGTTCACGGTTCCGCAAGGAGATCGCGCCGCGGATCCTCGCCTTCGCGAGGAACCACGCGCAGGGAAAGAAGCGATCCGTCGTCAAGGAAGTGATCAAGGGCGGTCGTTCGGCCTAGTCGAGAATTGCGCCAAAGGTTTCATGCCCTTGACAGGAGTCCGGGTTGTCCGACCTTGAAGCGGGTTTCGGCTCTTCCCACATCGTTTTCATTCGGGTGGCATGATGCTCCCGAAGAAAACGAGGATCATTGATGATGAACCAGTCAGCATTGCTGCGTCCGGATTGGACGCCTGCAACCGTTGCACTCATGGTGCTCGGCTTCATAGTGTTCTGGCCACTGGGCCTGGCCATGCTCGCCTACATCCTGTTCGGCGACCGGTTTCGAACCTTCAAGCGAGAAGCCAATACCGCGGCCGAGGGTATGTTCGGCCGCTGCCGGCATGGACGCTATCGCGGGCCGCATTTCTCCACCGGCAATGGCGCCTTCGACGATTGGCGAAAAGCAGAGCTTGATCGGCTGGAGGCTGAACGTCGCAAGCTCGACGAAATGCGAGAAGAATTCGATGCCTATCTGCGGGAGCTGAGGCGGGCAAAGGATCAGGAGGAATTCAACCGTTTCATGAGGGATCGTGAAGCGGCGAAGCGTTCCGGCGAGGCGCCTGTTCAACCCGCTACGTGAAGGTCTCGTGGATTACCGATCGGGGCCGGCGTCCGTGGATGCCGGTTTCTTCGCGTACCGACGGCGAATCGGCTACAAAGACAATCTATGTTTCAACTCCTGAAGAAATCGACGCGACTGAAGGCAGTGCCGCAGCAGCGGGTGCTGCAGGTGAACGGTCGAGAGATGCCGCTGACGATCCGGCAGAATCCGCGTGCTACAAGAATTACGCTGAGGATCGAGCCAGGCGGTAGAGCCTTGAAGATGACGGTGCCACACGGCTTGCGTCATTGGGAAGTTGATGAGTTCCTCGAACGTCACCAGGGATGGCTGATGACGCGCTTGGCGCGTTACAGTTCCGAAATCAGGCTGCGACATGACGGCGAGATAGCCGTCCGGGGTGTGCCGCATCGGATCGTGCACACTGGACTTCTGCGCGGAATCACAGAAACGGTGGTCGTCGACGGTTGTTCCATTCTCAGGGTGAGCGGCATGGAAGAGCATGTCGGCCGCCGCAT
>DATGWU010000240.1:0-8287 GCA_035299345.1 Rhizobium sp. | reverse complement strand
GGGAGTAGGTCAATGGCGGCACGGGCATCGCAACGTCTCGTCGAGATCGCCGATGCCCTGCCGCTTGCGACCGGAATGCGTATCATCGAGATCGGCTGCGGAACGGGCGTCCTCACCCGCCTCATCGCCGAGCGGCTGTCGGGCGAGTGCTTCATCCTCGGCATCGACCGCTCCGCCAAGGCCGTCGACGCGGCACGTGCTTCGCTCGCCGCCTTCGCCTTTCCGGGTGCCCTGTCGTTCCGGCAGGCGAGCGCGGAGAAATTTGCGCCGGATAAAGGCGAGGACCCGTTCGATCTGGCCGTCGCGATCCGTGTCGGTGCCCTCGACGGCCGCCACCCCGAAGCCGGGGAGCAAGCCTTGAAGAGGATCGCCGCCGCTCTCGCTCCGCATGGCAGGCTGCTCATCGACGGAGGCAATCCGCTGAAGGAATTGGCGCTTCCACTCGCCTGACCGGCTCTCGGACCGGCCTGCCACTTGCCGAACCCTCCCCATCCGCTACTCTCGGCCTGCCGGTCCATTTGGAGAGGATGAAACCCGATGTGCAATCATTGCGTGATCGAGAATGTGAAGCAGAACATGCTGTCGCGACGCTCCCTGTTCAAGGGCATGGCGATCGCGAGCGCCGCAGTCGTGGGGAGTGGCGTGAAGACGCCGGTGCTGGCACAGCAGAGCCCGAGCAAGGTGGTCGACCTGACCCATGCCTATGACGGGTCCTTCCCGACCTTCGACGGCAATCCCGGCATCGAATACGAGTGGGCGGTGGAGATCGCGAAAAACGGCTACCAGCTGCACAAGCTGACGATCTTCGAACACACCGGCACGCATATCGACGCGCCGTTCCATTTCAGCGCCGACGGCAAGAGCGTCGACCAGATCGAACCGGAAAAGCTGGTGGCACCGCTCGCCATCATCGACATCACCGACCGGGCGAAGGACGATGCCAACGCGACGGTCGAGGCCGCAGACATCGAGGCCTGGATCAGTGCCAACGGCGAGTTCCCGAAGGGTGCGGTCGTGGCACTGCGATCCGGCTGGGCGAAGAAGGTGACCGACCCCTCCTTCCGCACGGACGGCGCCGGCAAATTCGCCTTCCCCGGCTTCGGCAAGTCGGCGACCGATCTGCTCGCGACGCTCGACGTCGCCGCCATCGGCGTCGATACCCTGTCCCTCGATCCAGGCAACTCGGCCGATTTCGCCGTGCACAACACCTGGCTGCCGGGCGGGCGTTACGGGATCGAATGCCTGAACAATCTGGAGGAACTGCCGGTCAAAGGCGCGACGATCGTCGTCGGCGCACCGAAACACAAGGGCGGAACCGGCGGCCCCGCCCGCGTCCTGGCGCTTGTCTGATGGCGGTCTTTCCCCTGCTCACCGACGAGGAGGCGAATGTGGAAGCGCTCGCCGTCTTCAACGAGATCCGCGAACGCCGCGGGACGGATTACGTCAACAACTTCTGGCGGGTGCTGGCCCGTGATCCGGTCCAGCTTCGGGCCGTCTGGGAGAAGGCGCAATCGGTCATGGCTCCGGGTGCGCTTGATCCGCTGGTCAAGGAGCTGATCTACATCGCCGTGTCGGTCGTGAACGGCTGCAGCTATTGCATCCACTCCCATACGGCGGCGGCCAGGACGAAAGGTCTGACGCCACAGATGCATGCCGAGCTTCTCGCAGTCATCGCGCTCGCCAGCCAGACGAATGCGCTCGCGGTCGCGCTCGGCGTCCCCGTCGACGCCCGCTTCGATGCGGCGCAGCCCGACGCGGACTGATAGGTCGGGGCCAGTTCCGGCGACGGAACGGCTGACGGAAGCCGATTCGATGTGACGCCGGGACGACGGCGTCGCACGAGCATGCGCGCGCCGCGGCGACGCCGCCAGCTCGGCCCCTCCCCACGCCCCTCGCCAGCCGCTACAGTGGTGCCGGATGAAAAAGAATCGGAGACGCCGCATGACCGACCTCGAACGCCGCATCGACCAGGGAACGGGACGCGAGCCGGCCGACATCGTGCTCAAGGGCGGGCGCTTCTTCGACCTCGTCACCGGAGAACTCGTCGCATCCGACATCGCGATCTGCGGCGAAACGGTCGTCGGCACCTGCGGCGATTATCGCGGACGCGAGGAGATCGACATTTCCGGCCGCATCGTCGTTCCGGGCTTCATCGACACCCATCTCCACATCGAATCCTCGCTGGTGACGCCGCACGAGTTCGACCGCTGCGTCTTGCCCTACGGTGTGACGACCGTGATCTGCGACCCGCACGAGATCGCCAACGTTCTCGGCACGGAAGGCATCCAGTTCTTCCTCGACAGCGCGCTGGAAACGATCATGGACATCCGCGTCCAGCTCTCCTCCTGCGTTCCGGCGACCCATCTCGAAACCTCCGGCGCCGACCTTCCGATCGAGCGGCTCCTGCCCTTCCGCGGCCATCCAAAGGTGATCGGGCTTGCCGAGTTCATGAATTTCCCGGGTGTGATCCACAAGGATCCCGTCTGCATGGCAAAGCTCGAAGCCTTCCAGGGCGGCCATATCGACGGCCATTCGCCGCTTCTCTCCGGCAACAACCTGAACGGCTACCTCTCCGCCGGCATCCGCACCGACCACGAATGCACCACCGCCACGGAAGCCCTCGAAAAGATCCGCAAGGGCATGCATATTCTCGTGCGCGAGGGGTCGGTGTCGAAGGATCTCCACGCCCTGATGCCGATCCTCACCGAGCGGCTCTCGCCTTTCCTCGCGCTCTGCACCGACGACCGCAACCCGCTCGACATCGCCGAAGAGGGCCATCTCGACTACATGATCCGCGAGGCGATCAGAAACGGGGTCGAGCCGATCGCCGTCTACCGCGCCGCCTCGATTTCCGCCGCACGCGCCTTCGGGCTTCGTGACCGCGGCCTTGTCGCGCCGGGCTGGCGAGCCGACCTCGCGGTCGTCGACAGCCTCGAAAGCTGCAAGGCCGAGATGGTGTTTGCTGCCGGCCGTCGCGTGACGCCCGAACTCTTCACCACCCGCAAGCCCGTCGCCCCCGTCGGCCTCGACAGCGTCAAGGCGCGGATCGTGAAGGCGGCCGACTTCGGCGTGCCGGTAACGGAGGGCGAGACGCCGGTGATCGGCGTCCTGCCGGGCAAGATCATCACCGAGCACCGCCGCTACCACCTGCCGACCTCCGGCAACCAGACCGCCGCCGATCTCGACCGCGACATCATCAAGGTCGCCGTCATCGAACGCCACGGCAAGAACGGCAACCACGCCAACGGCTTCGTCCAGGGCTTCGGACTGAAACGCGGCGCCATCGCCTCCACCGTCGGCCACGATAGCCACAATATCTGCGTCGTCGGCGTCAGCGAGGACGACATGGCGCTCGCCGCCAACCGCCTCGGCGAGATCAAGGGCGGCTTCGTGGTGGTCGACGGCGGCAAGGTGACGGGCGAAATCGCCCTCCCCGTCGCCGGGCTGATGAGCCTCGAACCGTATGAGACCGTGCGCGACACGCTCCATCATCTCCGCCAGGCGGCCTATGCGCTCGGCACCACGCTCCAGGAGCCTTTCCTGCAGGTCGCCTTCCTGCCGCTGCCCGTCATCCCGCATCTGAAGATTTCCGACCGCGGGATGGTCGACGTCGACAAATTCATGCTGCTCGGGTGAGACGACGCGCCGGGTGCCACTGAGAGGGCCTTTTCGCACTTGCGAGATTTTCTTCGGCAAGCATACTGACGAACGCACATCCACATGCTACGGTTGTGCAAGGTGGGCTCGGGGATCACAAACGCAAGAGGTATCCCATGGCCCGATCCGTCGAAAACGCTCTCGGCATCCCCCTCTATTACAGCGGCTCCTCCACCGCCTGGTTCTCCGCGACCGGCTCCGGCCCGAGCCTTTACGGCACGGCAGGAAACGATTCGATTTGGGGGGACAGCTCCGTCAACGTCACCATGTACGGCGGCACCGGCGACGACATCTACTATCTCTACTCGACGATCAACCGCGCCGTGGAGGCGCCGGGCGAAGGCATCGATACGATCAACACCTGGATGAGCTACACGCTGCCGGAGAATTTCGAGAACCTCACCGTCACGGGTGACGTGCGCCACGCCTTCGGCAACGACCTCGACAACATCATCAGCGGGTCCTCGAACCGGCAGACCTTCGACGGCGGTGCCGGCAACGACGTACTAAAGGGTGGCGGCGGCGCGGACATCTTCATCGTCGACAAGGGCAACGGCAGCGACCTCATTACCGATTTTCGCGCCGACGACACGATCCGACTCGAAGGCTATGCCTTCACCTCCTTCGCCGAGGTCTCCTCTCACCTGACCCAGGAAGGCACCGACGTTCGGCTCGATCTCGGAGACGGCGAAAGCCTCGTCTTTGCCGACATCTCGGTCGGGGACCTTAGCGCGAACCAGTTCCGGCTCTCCCTCGATCGCTCCCAGCTGACGCAAACCTTCTCGGACGACTTCAATGCGCTCTCGCTGAACGACGGCAGCGGCGGGACGTGGGATGCGAAGTTCTGGTGGGCGCCCGAGAGAGGAAGCACGCTTCCCGGAAACGGAGAGCTCCAGTGGTACGTCAACCCGGCCTATGAAGGCACCTCGGAGGTCAATCCCTTCTCCGTGGAGAACGGCGTCCTGACGATCACCGCCGAACAGGCTCCCCCATCCATCCAGTCGGAGATCGAGGGTTATGACTACACTTCGGGCATGCTGACGACCTATTCCTCCTTCGCACAGACCTACGGCTATTTCGAAATCCGCGCCGACATGCCCGACGATAAGGGCACCTGGCCGGCCTTCTGGCTGCTGCCGGCCGACGGTTCCTGGCCGCCCGAACTCGATGTCGTCGAAATGCGCGGGCAGGACCCCAACACGGTGAACGTGACCGTCCATTCGAACGAGACCGGTCAGCGCACAAGCACCTCGACCGCGGTACAGGTCTCGGGCACCGAGGGCTTCCACAATTACGGCGTGCTTTGGACGGAAGAGGAAATCGTCTGGTACTTCGACGACGTAGCGGTCGCACGTGCCGATACGCCGGCCGACATGCACGATCCGATGTACATGATCGTCAACCTCGCCGTCGGCGGCGCGGCCGGCCCGCCGCCGGACGGATTGGCCGGCGGTGCCGAAATGCAGATCGACTACATAAGGGCCTATGCGCTCGACGATGTCATACCGGCACAGCAGCAGCAATCGTCCGAATGGCTGTTCTGACCGTCAGCGGTTGACGACGGGGCCGGAAAGCGGAAGCGGTCACAGCTCCTTGCGGAAATAGACCACCCTTTCCGTCTCCTCGAAACCGAGGCGCCTGTGCATGACGTGCGAGATCGTGTTTACAAGATCGGCGTCGGAGGCGAGTTCCCGGACGCCGATCTCCCGCGCCCAATCCTCGACGGCGGCGACAAGTCGTCCGGCAATGCCACGACGGCGGAACTCGGGAACGACGAAAATACCTTCGAGAAAGACAACCGGCGAGGTTTCGCAGCCGTTGACATAGTCCCGGCGAAGGCTCGCCTCGGCAAAGCCGGAGACGCTACCGCCCTCTTCACACAAGAAGACCGCGAACTGGTCGGGGTCCTTCAGCATGGCAACCTGCTCGCCGGCATGCACGGCCGCCGGGGTGTCCGGCCAGAGCTGCAGGAGCAACCTGCCCCACGCGGCCAGATCATCGACGCTCGCCCGGCGGACCTCCATGCTCAGACCCTCATGCAGCAGCCATCGAGGGCGCCGAGTTGCAGTTGTCCTTTTTCGACATGTCCGGAGCAACCGGGCAGCGCCAGCACCTCCTTGACCGTGAAATGGGCCGGCAGGGCCACCTCCTGCGGCCCACGGCGCATGTTGAAGACGAAGAGCAGCCGTTCCTTGCCCTTGTCGCGGACAAAAGCGAGGACATCCTCCTCCATGTCCACGAAGGTCAACCCGCCCTCAATGATCGCCGGATGCGCCTTGCGGAAGGCAAGCGCCCGACGATAGTGGTTGAGAAGGGAAGCTTCCGCGGCTTCCTGCACCTCGACCGACAGAGCCTTGTGCTCGCGCGGCACCGGCAGCCATGACTTGTGTCCCGACGAAAAGCCTGCATGGTTGCCGCCAGCCGTCCAAACCATCGGCGTGCGGCACCCGTCACGGCCCTTGTAGGCCGGCCAGAAGCGAATGCCGTAGGGGTCGCGCAGGTCCTCGAAGGAAAGCTCTGCCTCCGGCAGTCCCAGTTCCTCGCCCTGATAGAGGCAGATGGAGCCGCGCAGCGCCGCGAGAATGCTGATCGAGAGCCTTGCCACAGCCTCGCGCTCGTCGGCCGCTTGCGCGAACCGGCTGGCATGGCGGGTGACGTCGTGATTGGAAAAGGCCCAGCAGATCCACCCGTCGGAGATCATCTCCTCCGCCGCGCCGACGCAGGCGCGGATATGGTTCGCGGTAAAATCCGGCGAGAGGAGGTCGAAGGTATAGCACATGTGCAGCTTGTCGCCGCCGCCGGTATAGGCCGCGACGGTCTTCAGCGAGCGGGCGCCGTCTCCCACCTCGCCGACCGTCGTGCGCCCCGGATAGCGATCGATCAGGGCCCTCAGCCTTTCGAGGAAGACGAGGTTCTCCGGCTGTGTCTTGTCGTAGAGGTGGTTCTGCATCCCGTAGGGATTGACGTCGGGCGCGTCGAGACCCGGCGCGTCGTCGTCCTTCACCATCGCCGGATTGTCCCGGAGCTCACGGTCGTGGAAGAAGTAGTTGACGGTGTCGAGGCGGAAGCCGTCGACGCCACGCTTCAGCCAGAACTCGACCACCTTGAGGAGTGCCGCCTGAACCTCCGGATTGTGGAAGTTGAGGTCCGGCTGGCTCGCGAGGAAATTGTGCATGTAATACTGCTTGCGAACGCCGTCCCACTCCCAGGCCGGCCCGCCGAAGACCGAGAGCCAGTTGTTCGGCGCAGTGCCGTCCTGTTTCGGATCGGCCCAGACATACCAGTCCGCCTTCGGATTGTTGCGGCGGGAGCGGCTTTCCTCGAACCAAGGATGCCGGTCGGAGGTGTGCGAGAGGACCTGGTCGATGATGACCTTGAGGCCGAGACGGTGCGCCTCCTTCATCAGTTCGTCGAAATCGCCAAGCGTCCCGAACATCGGGTCGACATCGCAGTAGTCGGCAACGTCGTAGCCCATGTCGGCCATCGGTGACGTGAAGAAGGGCGACAACCAGATGGCATCCACCCCGAGCGAGGCGATGTAGCCGAGCCGCTGCGTCACGCCCTTGAGATCGCCGATGCCGTCGCCGTTCGTGTCCTGAAAGGATCGCGGATAGACCTGGTAGATCGTGGCGCCCCGCCACCAGTCCGGTCGGCTGGTTCGGGCGCTGCTTTTGCGGTCGGGAGAGGGCATCGGGGCTCTTTCGGTTCGGGCCGGTCAGAATTCTTTGCAGGCAATATAGGCGAAGGCGGCAACGAGGCCAGCACCCGGTGTTGTCAACAGGCGGGTGACATCAACCTGTAACACTGCGGCCACATAAAGCCTGAAGAAAGCGGAGGGTTCCCGCCTTCCGGCGCCGAGGAAAAGTTCGTCCAGGCATGCCCAGAATTGTCATCGTCACCGACGCATGGCGGCCGCAGGTCAACGGCGTCGTCCGGTCCATCGAGAACACCAATCGCGAACTCGCGCGCATGGGCGTCGATGTCGCGATGCTCACGCCCGACGCCTACGCCAGCATACCGATGCCGACGTACCCGGAGATCAGGTTGTCGATGGCCAGCTATGGGCAGGTCGCCCGCGCCATCGAAAGCCACGCGCCGGACTATATCCACATCGCCACGGAAGGACCGCTCGGGCTGATGGCGCGTCACTGGTGCCTGAAGCACGGCATGGGTTTCTCGACCACCTACCACACCCGCTTCCCGGAATATGTCGCAGCCCGCATTCCGGTGCCGATGTCCTGGCTCTATGCCTATGTCCGCTGGTTCCATAACGGCGGCGGCGTCTGCATGGTGGCGACGGAGAGCCTGAGACGGGAGCTCGAGGGACACGGCCTCGACAACCTCCGCCTCTGGAGCCGCGGCATCGACCTCGACCTCTTTCACCCGAGGCCTCGCACGGAGCGCCCCCTCGGCCTGCCGCGACCGATCTTCATGACGGTCGGGCGCGTCGCGGTGGAAAAGAACCTGCCGGCCTTTCTCGACCTCGACCTGCCTGGCTCGAAGGTGGTGGTCGGCGACGGCCCCGAACGGGAAAACCTGCAGCGGCACTATCCCGACGTCACCTTCACCGGCGCCAGGTTCGGCGAAGAACTCGCCGCGTCTTATGCTGAGGCCGACGTCTTCGTCTTTC
>DATGWU010000239.1:0-8640 GCA_035299345.1 Rhizobium sp. | reverse complement strand
GCAGGAAAGCCTTGAGCGACCGCATCGGGTCTGCGACCTCGACCGCTCTGTCGAAAAGCTGCCGCAGGAAGCGCTCCGGATCATTGATCATGCACTCAGTCCCCACCCGATGTTCGTGTCCATGTTAAGCGTCTGAATTTCTCCATGAAAATAAGCATACGTACAAGTGCTATCGGCCCGCGGCTGGACAGAAATCACAGTTTCAAACTGCTGAAACTCTAGCGCATCAGGGCAAGCGCGATCGACAGGAAGCCGAGCGTGAAGAAAGCGGCCCGCGCAATATGCGACCATTCCCAGATGCTGCGCATTCGCCGCCAGTCTCCGCCCGGAACAGCGAGCAGCCCGAAGAACAACCGCCCCGGCGTCGCAAGCCTGGCGTCCTTCAGCCAGAAGGCGTTCACCGGGTGTGTAGCGACCCAGTAGACGGCATGCCCCGCCGCCAGCAGAACGAGCGCGGCGCTCTCCCACCAAAAACGCCCGGTGCCTGCCGGCGTCGCGACGAAAAGGACGATCAGGAGAAGCATACCACCGACTTCGCCGACCAGACCGCCAATCGTAAATCCGGGATAGTAGATCGACTGCACCGCGCGATAGGTCGGCTCACCCAGTCGGAGCTTACCTGGAAATTCGAGCGCGTGGGCAAGGGCGAGGCCCATGTTTATGGCCGTCAGAAGCAGCGCCAATACGGAGAGGACAGAGAACATCGCACCAGTCCGGTCTGCAGAACGTCGACGTCTCTTCCAAACTCCGGCGGCAGAGGTTCAGTTCCGGCGACAGTCGAAGCGCCGTCGCCGCTGGCAGGAATCCGGTGGCTTCTGTCATTTGCGCCCGGCATCACCCTCGCTACCCTGCTTCGAACCGTTAGAAGCAGCGAGTTAGACAATGAAGGTTCTGATCGCGGGCGGCGGCATCGGTGGCCTCACGACCGCCCTCTTCCTCCACAAGGCCGGCATCGAGGTCGAAGTATTCGAGCGCGCGGAAAGCATCCGCGAGCTCGGGGTCGGTATCAACATGCTGCCGCACGCCGTCAAGGAACTGGCAGGGCTCGGCCTGCTCTCGGACCTCGACGCGCAAGGCATCCGCACGCACGAACTGATCTATGCGAACCGTTTCGGTCAGGTTATATGGCGTGAACTGCGCGGGATGGAGGCGGGATATGATCATCCCCAGATCAGCATCCATCGCGGAAATCTGCTGGGCCTGATCCACAAGGCGGTCGTGGCGCGGCTCGGGAAAGAGGCGGTCCGGACGGGCTGCCGGGTAACCGGTTTCGAGCAATCGGAGGGCGGGATGACCGTTGAGCTCTGTGACCACAACGGTGCCTCCTCATCCGTTTCAGGGGACATCCTCGTGGGCGCCGACGGCCTCCATTCGGCTGTGAGATCCCGGCTCTACCCCGAGGAGGCCTCGCCGATCTGGAGCGGCATCATGCTCTGGCGCGGCTGCACTTTGTGGCCGGCATGGCGCGATGGCCGGACCATGGCAATCGCCGGTGGCAACGTCGCCAAGTTCGTCTTCTATCCAATCGCGGCGGTTTCCGGCCGGGATGACCTGCGCCTGACCAACTGGGCGATAATGGCCAAGACCGGCGACAGCGGAGCTCTACCTCTGCGGGCCGAGGACTGGAGCCGTCCCGGTGTTCTTGCCGAAGTGCTTCCGTTCGTTCGCGACAGGTTTCACCTCGATTTCGTCGATCCGGCCGCGATCATCGCGGCGACCGGCAGCTTCTACGAATACCCGAATTGTGATCGCGAACCGCTGCCGCGCTGGTCCTTCGGACGCGTTACGCTGCTGGGCGACGCCGCCCATCCAATGTATCCGGTCGGCTCGAACGGCGCGAGCCAGGCGATCCTCGACGCACGCAGCCTCTCGGATCACCTCTCCTCCGGGGCATCGACCGACGAGGCTCTCGCCGCCTACGATGCTGAACGCAGGCCGAAGACGTCCAAGATCGTTCTTTCCAACCGCCAGGGCGGCCCGGAAGGCGTCATCGACATGGTCGAGGCGCGTGCGCCTGCGGGGTTCAAAGATATCGACGACATCGCATCCCATGATGAGCGGGAGGCCGTCGTTCACGGATATGCGCGCCTCGCAGGCTTCGCCAACACCCGGCGATAAGAACGTCCGTCGGACGGACCGCCAACGGCCGCAGCATCTCGCCGGCCGCAGCGGTGCGGCGCGGATCGCGGCCTAAAACTCTTCGTGCATGTCGCGGAAAAGCCGCGGCGCAATGCCGAAGCGCCGCTCGAAGGCCTCAGTCAGCCGCGCCGCCGGAAAGAGGCCGACCTGCGCCGCCACCGATTTCAGTGAAAGCCCGCGCGACAGCAGCATGCGCGCCGCGTCAAGCCGCGCCGTCTCGACGAAACGGGCCGGCGTCTCCCCGGTTGCGGCCAAGAACTTGCGATGGAAGGTGCGCTCCGTGAGGCCGGCGCGGGCGGCGAGCGAAGGGACGTCCAGCGGCTCGGCAAGATTTGCCTGGATCCAACCGATCAGATCGGAAAAGGGGCTATCGCCCTTGACCTGCGCCTGCAGCACAGGACTGAACTGCGACTGGTAGCCGGGACGGCGGGCGTATAGGACCAGCCGTTTTGCCACCTCCCCGGCAATCGTCGCATCGAGATCATGCGCAATCATAGCCAGTGTCATGTCGATGCCGGTGGTCACCCCGGCTGAAGTCCAGAGGCGGCCATCGACCACGTAGAGAGCATCCGCATCGACGACCACCTCGGGAAAGACTTCGGCGAACGGCTCGCAGGAATCCCAATGGGTCGCAACCGTGCGACCGTCGAGGAGCCCGAGGGCTGCCAGCAGGAAGCCCCCGGTGCAGACCGAACCGAAGCGCTCGGTGCTTGCCACGAGATCGGGAATGGCCGCTCTCAGGACAGGATCTCTCATCGCCTCGAGAAGTGGGTCGCGCTCCGCGCCCGCGATGAAAACCGTCTGGACATCCCCGGGCCGAAGCGTCCCGATCGCGATCGTTTCCATCGCGATGCCGCTGCTGCTTTCGACCGGGCCGCCCGCGGCCGAGACCGGCACGACCTTGTAGAAGCCCGGCCTGCCCTGCTGTCCCAACGCGCGATTGGCGCTGTTCAAGGCCGACGCCGGTCCGGAGACGTCGAGCAGTTCAAAGCCTGGATACACGATGAAAGCCACATGATGCATTGGCAGAAGTTAGCATTCTTTTGTCATTTCTGCCACAAAACTTCCCTGCTACCGTTCGAAGGTCATCGAGGCGTCGCGCTTGCCGGCGGCATCGATGCAGTGCATTCTGGTGTCGGAGCAGACCGCCATGTCTAGAACCATCTTGCTTTGGGGTGGTGTTATTCTTGTCGTTCTGGCCGCGGCGGGTTTCGGCGGATGGATGTTCAGCCTGCCCTCTGCGACAGCGGCGAAGGCGCCCCCCGTGCCGCAAGCGGAAACCGACGCCGTGACGGCGGCGCTGAGACCGTTCGGGCACGAGCGCCCGCTCATTGCGGTGATCGGCATCAACGACGCCACAGAAACCACCGACTATGTCATGCCGGCGGGCATATTGCGGCGGGCCGACGTGGCCGACGTCGTCATGCTGGCGACCGGCCCCGGTCCGGTGCGGCTCTATCCGGCACTTGAGGTCGAATCGGATATGACCGTTGCCGAATTCGATGCCGCCCACCCCGAGGGAGCCGACTACGTGATCGTGCCGGCGATGAGCCGCGACGACGATCCCACGGCGATTACGTGGATCAGGAGCCAGTCAGAAAAGGGCGCCAAGATCATCGGTGTGTGCGCCGGCGCCAAAGTG
The DNA here is from genome assembly GCA_035299345.1 of Rhizobium sp. GTDB lineage: Bacteria > Pseudomonadota > Alphaproteobacteria > Rhizobiales > Rhizobiaceae > Allorhizobium. The sequence goes on along the minus strand of DATGWU010000239.1, from coordinate 4,859 downwards.
GTCGCTGCCGCCGGATTGCTCGACGGCAAGCGGGCCACGACCCACTGGTACTACCTGCCGGAGATGCTGAAACGCAGCCCAACCACGAAATACGTTGCGAACCGCCGTGTGGTCACGGATGGAAACGTCGTGACGACGACCGGGATAAGTGCCTCGATGCCGATGACGCTGACGCTTGTCGAGGCGATTGCCGGCCGGCCCAAGGCCGATGCGGTGGCGCAGGATCTTGGACTCGACCAGTGGGACCTGCGCCACGCAAGCGACGCCTTCAAGGTTACGCGTCCCTTCGCGAGAACGGTGCTGACGAACCGGATGGCCTTCTGGAAGAGCGAAGAGCTCGGCATCCGGCTCGAGCCCGGCACGGACGAGGTTTCGCTGGCACTCGTGGCAGACGCGTGGTCCCGGACCTATCGGTCGACGGTCACGACGTTGGCTGACACGGTGCCCTCAGTGGTGACCGCCAACGGCATTCGCATCGTGCCGGATCGCGTGATGACCGATTGGCTGGACGGGCGTTTCGTCACGACCTTCCCCGACCAGCGGCCCGCCGCCGTGCTGGACCGGACGCTCGAGGCCATCGCGACACGCTACGGCGAACCCACCACCGACGTGGTGGCGATGCAGCTCGAATATCCGCGACCACACTGACGTTCACTAGGCATTCCTGCAAACAACAGAGGGATTGGATGAGATGACAAAGACAATCGCAGTTCTCGTCGCGCGCCTGTTCTTCGGCGGCACCTTCCTCCTCGCAGCTTTCATGAAGTTCGCCGACATGGGTGCGACGGCAGGCTATATCGCCTCGATCAATTTTCCGCTCCCGCTTTTCTTCGCGTGGGTGGCCGCGTTCTTGGAGCTGGCGCTAGCATTGGCCTTCTTCACCGGTGCCTTCTATTCCGAAGCCGCTTCGCTGGCCGTGATCTACGTGCTGTTCCTGACCTTTGCCTTTCACGGACCGTCGCGCTGGGAAGGCAATCCGATGGAATTCGGCTTCTTCGTCAACCACTTCACGTTCATCGCCGGCCTGCTTGTTGCCGCCGTTCACGGACCCGGGGAAAGGCTCGTTCTGGGCTGGCGTCTCGACGGCAAGCGTCTTCGCCTCAGGCATTCCTGATTCCATCCGGCCTTGCCGTTCGCATATGCCGCCGAGCATTCGCGTGCAGGCAACAGAGGCGAAAAACAGGGAGGAAAGTCCATGAGAAAACTGAGAATCCTCGAACAGATATCGATCGACGGGGTCGTTCAGGCCCCCGGTGGACCCGACGAAGACCGGGACGGCGATTTCGAGCATGGCGGATGGGCGATGCTCTATTCCTCTCCGGAAGTCCGGGAAACCATTTCCGCCCTCCACGGGCGGCCCTTCGATCTACTTCTCGGACGCCGGACCTATGATATCTGGGCTCCCTTCTGGCCGAAGCAGACAGGACCATTGGCAGACGGCCTGAACGCTGCGACCAAGTACGTCGCGACCCACAGGCCGGACAGCCTGACATGGGGACCGGTCGAGGATCTCGGCGCGGATATCGCCGAGGGCGTTCGGCGTGCCAAGTCGAAGGACGGCCCCGACCTGATCCTCTGGGGAAGTTCGACGCTGCCGTCCGTACTGCTGGAAAACGAGCTGGTGGACGAGGTCCTGCTGTTCGTTTTCCCCATCCTGCTTGGGCACGGCAAGCGCATAGTCCCTGACGGGGCGAACCCGCGCTCGCTCGCGCTCGTCAGCTCGAAACCCGCCTCCTCGGGCGTGCTCATCAACACCTACCGCCCGATCGGCGTGCTGCGAGCCTGAGATGCACTCGCTCGCCAGCCGCACACTGGCGAGCCCGAACCGTCCCCATCCGTTTGACCAGAAAGGAAACGATCATGCCTGGCACCGTCAATCTGCATCGCGTCCTCACCGCATCCCCAAAGAAGGTCTTCAGGGCCTTCGTCGAACCCGACGCGGTGGCAAGCTGGCTCCCGCCCAACGGCTTCACCTGCACCGTCCACGAACTCGACGCGCGAGAAGGCGGCAAGCACCGGATGTCGTTCCGCAATTTCACGACCGGCCGCAGCCATTCCTTCGGTAATCCTCCCCGTGAATAAGGGGCTTCAAAAGTAGAATTTTCTCGGCAAGATGCTCGAGGAGATTTCGATGAAGAAGAGCCGATTTAGCGAAGCCCAGATCATGGCCGTGTTGCGCCAGGCGGAAGGTGGCATGCCCGTTCCTGACCTGTGCAGGGAGCACGGCATCAGTACCGCCAGCTTTCATAAATGGCGTGCGAAGTATGGCGGCATGGACGCCTCCATGATGAGCCAGATGAAGGCTCTTGAGGAAGAGAACCGACGATTGAAACGGATGTATGCGGACTTGAGCATGCAGGCCGATCTTTTGAAGGAGGCTCTCGGAAAAAATAACACGGCCATCTCAGCGCCGGGAGCTGGCCGAGAAAGCAGTGCCTCCCTGGTCCGAGCCAGCGCGATCGACGAGATCAGTTTGACCTCGAAGCCGGCGGAGCCGAGCTGATATGCCAACGCGCGGTGATAGTTTCCCGTTGCTTCGAAGGCAACACGAACAGGTCGCTGATAACTGCGCAGTAAGGTGATACGGCGATTGAACTCGTCGAGATTGTTGAGCAGGCTCACCCGGCGGCGGCGGCTTTTGTCCGGCGCTTCAATCAGCACTTCATGGCGTTCTTTGGAAACATCGATAGCTGCCAGGACGGGAGTGGATGCGGTAATGTCATAAACGGTCATAGCCGGTCTCCTTTACAGTGTGGCTTCGCAAAACCACTGTGAGACCTGAGGCCTGGCTATGACCACCTGCTTCGCCTGATAAGGGCTACGCAACTGGTCAAAGCCTCATTCAGCGCAAAATTCCGAAGGTGTTACGGTCCCGAATATGTCAGTTCAACGCTCACCGAATGGGCCGAGACCCAGGGGATCGCCTTGAACTACATCCAGCCCGGCAAGCCTCAGCAGAACGCTTATGTCGAGCGTTACAATCGAACGGTCCGGCATGAATGGCTTGATCTGTATATTTTTGACAACATAACGGAGGTGCAGGAGATCGCCACGGAGTGGCTTTGGACATATAACCACCAACGGCCCAACATGGGCATTGGCGGCATAACACCCGCTCAGAAACTGAAGATGGCCGCGTGAATTCGGCCGCCGAACTCCGTTAAAACGGGGAGGATTACCGTTAGCCGCACCACTGTGGCAGGCCAGTACATGTTTCCGCGGCGACGATCACTGATTGAAAGCGATCAATGAGAGAATTTGCTCGGCTCAGTTTCGCTGGTCGTCCAATATCCAATCACGGAACGCCGCGATTTTGGGTTGCTGTTGTCTATTGTCCGGGCAGACAAGATAATATGCAAAATCTTCCATGTTCGCAGACGGAAACAACTGGACCAAACGCCCGTCGCGTAGTTCATCTTCAACCAAGGCTGCCGGCAGAAGTCCTGCGCCTTGACCGGCGAGGACCGTCTTTAGCAAGAGCCCGCTATCATCGAAGGATGGGCCACGCGCTGCCCTCCGCTCAATTACGTTATGCATTTCAAACCATAGGTTCCAACCCTTTCGTTCGGCATCGTGAACCTGCGGCCAGCGCGCCAGGTCCGATGGTCGATCCGGAAATCCTAACCGCTCAATCAGATTAGGCGTAGCCACCGCTATCACCTCGACCGTGACGACACGATCGCTGCGAAGGCCAGGATAGCGGCCCATCCCATGTCGGATCGCCACGTCCACTTGCGAGCGCGAAAAATCGACAAGCACATTGCTAGTGACAATCTGAAGATCAATGTCTGGCTGTACCTCTCGAAAAGATGACAATCGAGGAACTAGCCATGCCGACGCGAAGAACGGAGTGGCGCTGACTGTAAGCAGTCCTGAATCCACCTGGGCTGTGACCCGCTCGGACGCGTCCGCGATCTGGCGGAATGCATTGCGTATCGAAGGCAGATAATCGCGCCCCGCGTCAGTCAGATAGATGCCCCGAGTCACCCGCGCAAAGAGCTTCACGCCCAGATTTTCCTCCAGGACCCTGATCATCTGGCTGACCGCTCCTGGCGTCACGCACAATTCCTCCGCAGCGAGCTTGACCGAGAGGTGACGAGCGGCGGCCTCGAACGCTTTGAGCGCATTTAGTGGGGGCAGTCGGTTTTGCATAGATGAGAAAATCTAACTTATTAGATTCAGCTATTCTGGTTTGTGCGAACGACAAAAGACACCATAATCGTTGATGTAGGTGGGCGTCAATGAAGCAAACAAGCGGGTCCGTGCAGCATAAATTCTAACTCTTGAGGTAGGTGTGCACGCACGATTAAGGAAAGGGCAGAGGACGAATGTCTTTCGATGTGGAGTTCAGTAACCTTACGGAAGTTGGAGGGCTTATCGCCCGCCGCGCGATCACCTCCAAGGAAGTTACCGAGATGCTTCTGGCGCGTATTCAGCGCATAGACGGTGGATTGAGGGCATATGCGCGAGTCTTGGACGACCGCGCGCTCCGCCAGGCGGAGACGGCCGATCGGGAGATCGAGGAAGGACTGCACCGGGGTCCGATCCATGGCATTCCGATAGCAGTAAAGGACCTATGCTGGATCAAAGGAGTGGCCACTGCGGCCGGCACGGCTGTTCATAGGGATTTCATCTCCACACGCGATGCCACGGTCGTCCGGAGGCTGGTTGAAGCAGGCGCGGTACTGATCGGCAAAACCCAGCTCACCGAAGGAGCGTATTCCGACTACCACCCATCGATCTCGCCCGTACGCAACCCGTGGAATCGCGAGTATTGGGCGGGTATCTCTTCCAGCGGGTCAGCAGTCGCTACCGCTGCGGGCTTATGTTTCGGATCGATCGCCTCCGACACCGGCGGG
>DATGWU010000238.1:0-11259 GCA_035299345.1 Rhizobium sp. | reverse complement strand
GGAGGAGTTCAACTATGCCGGCGCCACCTCGATCGCCTGCATCATGCTGATCATCTCCTTCGCCATGTTGCTGCTGATCAATCTTCTGCAGATGTGGAGCCGCCGGAGGTACACCAATGTCCGCTAAGCCCGCCGACACCCGCGCCTCCTTCCACGAGGCGGCCAGCGAGACCGCCGGCTGGCGCTTTGTGCTGACGCTGATCGCCGTCGCCTTCATGACCCTCGTCGTGCTGCTGCCGCTCGTCCTCGTCTTCGTCGAGGCCTTCCGCAAGGGCGCGTCCGAGTTCGTCGCAGCGCTTGCCGAGCCCGACGCGCTCTCGGCGATCCGGCTGACGCTCACCGTCGCGGCGATCGCCGTGCCGCTCAACCTCGTCTTCGGCATTGCCGCCGCCTGGGCGATCGCCAAGTTCGAGTTCCGTGGCAAGGCCTTCCTGACCACGCTGATCGACCTGCCGTTCTCGATCTCGCCAGTCATCTCCGGCCTTGTCTACGTGCTTCTCTTCGGTTCCCAGAGCTTCATGGGACCCTGGCTCAAAAGCCACGGCGTCGAGATCATCTTCGCCGTGCCGGGCATCGTGCTCGCCACCGTCTTCGTCACCTTCCCCTTCATCGCGCGCGAACTGATCCCGCTGATGGAGCAGCAGGGTTCGGGCGACGAGGAGGCGGCGATCTCGCTCGGCGCCACCGGCTGGCAGACCTTCCGCTATGTGACGCTCCCGAACATCAAGTGGGGCCTGCTCTACGGGGTGCTGCTCTGCAACGCCCGCGCGATGGGCGAGTTCGGCGCCGTATCGGTCGTTTCCGGTCATGTCCGCGGCCTGACCGAGACCATGCCGCTCCACATCGAGGTCCTCTACAACGAATACAATTTCGTCGCGGCCTTCGCCGTCTCGACGCTTCTCGCCCTGCTCGCCCTCGTCACGCTCGCGCTCAAGACCGTTCTGGAGCTGCATTACGGCGAGGAAATCGCAGCCAGCCGCAAACATTGAAAGGCCTTCGTGAATGGATGTCACCATCACCAATATCCGCAAGGAATTCGGACAGTTCCCGGCTCTGCACGACGTTTCGCTTTCCGTCGGCTCCGGTGAGCTGATCGCGCTCCTCGGCCCTTCCGGCTCCGGCAAGACGACGCTCTTGCGCCTGATCGCCGGGCTTGAACAGCCGACCGCGGGCCAGATATTCTTCGGGGAAGAGGATGCCTCGCTGAAGAGCGTGCAGGAGCGCCACATCGGCTTCGTCTTCCAGCATTACGCACTGTTCCGTCACATGACGGTCGCCGAAAACATCGCCTTCGGGCTCAAGGTGCGCCCGAGCGCCACCCGCCCGCCGGCGGCCGAGATCCGCAGCCGCGTCTCCGATCTCCTCGACATGGTGCACCTGAGCGGGCTCGAAAAGCGCTATCCCGCCCAGCTGTCCGGCGGTCAGCGCCAGCGCGTGGCGCTCGCCCGCGCTATGGCGATCGAGCCGACCGTGCTGCTGCTCGACGAGCCCTTCGGTGCGCTCGACGCCAAGGTGCGCAAGGAGCTTCGCCGCTGGCTGAAGGAATTCCACGACCGCACCGGCCACACGACGTTCTTCGTGACCCACGACCAGGAGGAGGCGCTCGAACTCGCCGACCGCGTGGTGGTGATGAGCCAGGGGGCGATCGAGCAGGTCGGCACCGCCGACGACGTCTACGACCGCCCGAACAGCCCCTTCGTCTTCTCCTTCATCGGCGATTCCTCCAGCCTGCCGGTCTCGGTGAAGGATGGCGCCGTGCTTTTCGAAGGCAAGCGGATCGGGATCAGTGACGACGGGCCGGACGGCGCCGGCAGCATCTTCTTCCGCCCGCAGGACGTCGCAGTCGTCGAGGACGGCGACGCACTCCACGGACGGGTCATCGCCAGCCGGCGTCTCGCCGGCACCCGGATTGCCGAGGTCGATATCTCGACCAACGGCACAGGCCACCACATCGAGATCGAGGTGCCGCTGGAGGCCCAGGTCGTGGTGGGCGGCGAGATCCGCTTCCGCCTGCAGCACTGGAAGCTGTTCCGGTAGGGCAGGGGAAGCGGGCGCCCCTCACACCAGGAAGATCGAGATGATCGGAAAGGCCGTGAGGACGACGATACGCAGGAGGTCGGCGGTCACGAAAGGCACGATCCCGCGGTAGGTCTCGCGGATTTCGACGTCCCTCGCCATGCCTGAGATGATGAAGAGGTTGAGCCCGACCGGCGGGGTAATCATGCCGATCTCCGCCACCATCAGCACCAGGATGCCGAACCAGATCGCGAAATGTTCGGGACTGAGGCCGAAGTCCATCGCGGTGACGATCGGGAAGAAGATCGGCACGGTGAGCACGATCATCGACAGCGAATCCATGATGCAGCCGAAGATGATGTAGAGCGCCAGGATGATGACGAGCACCGTCATCGGGGCGAACCCCTGCGCCGTCACCCATTCCGCGCCCACCTGCGGCAGCCGCGAAAAGGCGAGGAAGGAGTTGAACACCGAGGCGCCGAGCACGATGAAGAAGATCATGCCGGTCGAAACCGCCGTATCCTTGAAGCAGCCGAGCAGCGACCTGCGGTCGAGACCGCCCTTCGCCCAGGCGACGAGGCCCGCGCCGCCGGCACCGATCGCCGCCGCCTGCGTCGGCGTGAACCAGCCGAGATAGATGCCGCCGACGACGAGGAAGAAGATCGCCGCGACCGGCCAGACGGCGATGAGCGCCGGCACCCGCTCGGCCCAGGGAACGCGCGCGGCATGGCCGGCGCTTTCCGGCTTCACCCGCACGTAGATCGCGATCACGACGAGATAGGAGAAGGCGGCGAGCAGGCCCGGCACGAAGGCGGCGAGGAAGAGCTTGGCGATGTTCTGCTCGGCGAGGATCGCATAGATGACGAGCACGACGGAGGGCGGGATGAGGATGCCGAGCGTGCCTCCGGCGGCGAGCGTCGCGCTCGCAAGCCCGCCCGAATAGCCGTTGCGCTTCAGCTCCGGCAGGGCCACCTGCGCCATGGTCGCGGCAGTCGCAAGCGAGGAGCCGCAGATCGAGCCGAAACCGGCGCAGGCGCCGATCGCCGCCATGGCGACTCCGCCCTTGCGGTGCCCGAGAAAGGCGGCGGCCGCGTTGAACAGCGCCTGGCTCATGCCGCCGCGGGCAGCGAACTGCCCCATCAGCAGGAAGAGCGGGATGATCGACAGCGAGTAGTTGGCGTTCGTCGCCCAGGAGATCGCCTTCATCTGCGAGAGGATCGGCGTCCACTTGCCGAGCACGATATAGGTTCCGACGACGCCCGTGCCGAGCATGGCCGCGGCGATCGGCACGCGCATGAAGATGAGGAGAATGAGGACCGGAAAGGACCAGAGACCGATTTCGACGCTGCTCATCAGTGGCTACCCATGGAGACGACGATCGTGTTGCCGTGGCGGAGCGCGCGAAGATCGGCGGCGACGACGAAGAGACAGATGAAGAGATTGGCGAGCATCAGCACGAAGGCGGCGGCAAAGCCCCACCAGACGGGAAGCAGCAGCAGCGGGGTCGTTTCGCCGTTGGCATACTTGTCGAGAAACCCTACGCCGTGCCGCCAGGTGAGCACCGCAAAGAGCACGGCGACGATGAGATCGCCGGCAAGCTGGGCGTAGTCCATCGCCTTGCCGCCGAAGGCGCTCATGACGAGATCGACGCCGACATGACCGCGCTTGAGCTGGCAATAGGGCAGGAAGGCGAAGACCGCCAGCCCGCAGAGCGCCTCGACGAGTTCGATCTCGCCGGGAAGCGGGCGGACCGTCAGGCTGCCGGCGATCGAAAGGCCGGTGAGGAGGCAGGCGAGGACGAGGCAGGCGCCGCCGAAGACGACGAGGGCGGTGGCGAGCCGTCCGGCCCGGCGTTCCCAGCGCCCGAATGTGGAATTGGTTTCGATGGCCATGTCTCCCCCGATGTCTTCCTCGATCCGGACGATCGGTACCTGTGATGCGAAAAGAATAGGGCCGGGATGCCGCCGTGGCGATCCCGGCCCGCCGCAGCTTACTTGCTGTACTGGTCGATCAGCGCGACGGCGTCCTTGTAGAGCGTCGTGCCGTCGAGGCCCTTGGCGTCCATGTCGGCGATCCACGCCTTGGTCACGCTCTCGCCGGCGGTCCGCCAGCGGGCGGTCTCCGCCTCGTCGAGCATGATCGTCGTGTTGCCGGCCTTGTCGGCGATCTCCTTGCCGCGGATATCGCCCGTGTCCATGGCGATGCCGAACTTGCGGGCGAGTTCACGGCCGGAATTGTCGTCGATCACCTTTTTGAGGTCGTCCGGGAGGGCATCATAGCTGTCCTTGTTCATGGCGAACAGGAAGGTGCCGGTATAGAGGCCGTTCTTGCCGGAGAAACCGGTGTGGTTCGGGGCGAGTTCGGCGATCTTGATCGCCGGCGTCACTTCCCACGGAACGACGGTGCCGTCGATGACGCTCTTCGACAGGCTCTCCGGAACCGCCGTCACCGGCATGCCGATCGCCGAGGCGCCCATCGCCTCCAGCATCTGGTTGACCACCTTGGAGGTGCCGCGCAGCTTCAGCCCGTTCATGTCCTCGAGCGATTTGACCGGCTTCGAGCCGATCGTGTGGATGAGGCCGGGGCCGTGGGTATGTACGGCCAGAACGTGATAATCCTGCAATTCGTCCTTCAGGTGCTTCTCGTAGTAGTCGTAGAAGGCGAGCGAGCTCGCCTCTCCCGTCGTCACCATGAAGGGCAGTTCGAAGGCCTCCGATTTCGGGAAGCGGCCGGGCGTGTAACCGATGACGGTCCAGATGAGGTCGACGACGCCGTCCTTCACCTGGTCGACGAGTTCGGACGGCTTGCCGCCGAGCTGCATCGCCGGATAGAGCTCGACCTCGATGCGTCCGCCCGAATCGGCCTTGACCTTCTCCGCCCAGGGGGTCAGCACCTTGGCGGGAATGGTCGCCTGCGGCGGCAACATCTGATGCAGCCTGAGGACGACGTCCGCCGCAAAGGACGCGGTGGCGGACAGCGTGAGTGCGAGGCCGGCGAGCCCGGTCATAATGGTCTTGTGAAGCATGTTCTCCTCCCAAAGCATGCAGACGTGGCGCAAAGCGGATGCCGGCTCTCTCCCTGTCGCCGGCGCCGTGCCGCAAGCTGTGCCCGCACGGAACCGCCGTTTCCCGGCAATCCTCCTGATGGTCATGCTTGCAGAAGTCCGCCGCGCCATCAAATAACGTTATAATCCGAAATCATAACCATACCGCTATGAAAAACCGCCTTCCAGGGCGTTTTCCCTACTGTTGTGCTTCGGGTTTCCTCCGCCGGTTTACAGCCCGGCTGCGGCTGGCGGCACCAAGGGCGGGATCACGAGCGTGTTCGTGGCGGCGCCGACAACTGCCTTCGCGACGCTCTTGGGATGCGACAACTACTACCGGAATCTTGGGGTTATATTTCCGCTTTAGTTGTGCTCTGCTAGGCGGCAGGGGTGTTGGGTACCAAGCTAGGGGAAACGTACGATGGTTGTCGTCAGTACATTCAATGTCGAAAATCTGTTCTCGCGTCCGAAGGTTCTGAACATGGCGGACCATGCGCAGGCGGCTGAGATACTGAAGCGCGTCAACCGGTTTTCCGAACTGCTCGACATGCGCAACTACCGTCCGTACGCCGACGAAATCCGGGCGCTCTACCTTGAGCTCAAGGACTACGTGACCATCAACATCCGTTCCTCGCGGGTCGGCCGCAACATCCTGACGGCCGACGGCGACCTGATCGCCAAGAGCCGTGAGGACTGGGACGGCTTCGTCGACCTCGAGCGCGAGCGCTTCAGCGAGGAGCAGATCCGGTTCACCGGCAAGGTCATCAAGGAGGTCGAACCGGACATCCAGTGCTTCGTCGAGGTCGAGAGCGCCGGAACGCTGGCGCGGTTCAACACCGACATCCTGAACTCGTGGTTCAAGGACAAGATCGTCGTCGACGGCAACGATCCGCGCGGTATCGACGTGGCGCTCGCAAGCCGCGCCCTCTATCCGATCAGGACGGCCAAGACCAACGTGTTCGCGCGGGATTCCGAAGGGATCGTCTTCTCCCGCGATTGCCTCGAAGTGGAGATCGACATCGACGGGCGGTCGCTCTTCGTCCTGGTCAATCATTTCAAGGCGAAGGATGCGACGCCGGCCGTCTCGGACCACAAGCGCATGCGCCAGGCGAAGGAGGTCGCCCAGATCTTGAAGACCCGCTACGACCTTTCGAAGGACCTCGTGCTGGTCGCCGGCGACTTCAACGACGAGCCCGACAGCGGTCCGCTGGAGCCGCTTCTCGCCGCCCCGGAACTCACCAATGTCCTCGATGTCCTCGACTGGCCGGCAGACGACCGCTGGACCTACTATTACGGCAAGAAGCACGAGCGCAACGCGATCGACTACATCCTCGTCTCCGACGCACTGAAGCCCTTCGTCAAGCGGGCGGGCTTCGAGCGCCGCGGCATCGCCGGGCTCGACGAGATCACCGGCGGCGCCGAGAGCTCTTTCCCCGGCATCACCAACTGGAAGCTCGCGGCCTCCGATCATGCCGCACTCTGGGTCGAACTCGACCTTTGAGACCCGGAGCGCCTCGCGGGCGCTCCGCGACCGGTCAGCGGTCGCTCGTTTCCCAGCGCGGATTGATCCGTTGGAACGGTGCGGAAGTGGGCGTCGGATGTCCTAGTTCTGGCGCTCACGCAGGGGAACACTTTCATGCAATTCACGTCTACCCTGACCGGCTGCTTCGTTTACCCTGCGGCTGAGAAACAGCAGAAGTCTGCAACAAGAAGCTGAGAACCAATGCCTCGGCTCGCGCATGTCAATTTTTCCATTCAGCTTGATACAGAGCGTTCGGCATCGATCGACATGTGGCGGTTGGGTGAGTGTCTCTCCTATCTTGTGGGCAAAATCGTTTCTGATCTTCCGCACAGAGTTGAGGCAGTCGGCTTCCTCCTTTGTGATAAGCCCAACCGCAAATGCAATTTTAGTCTTTGCAGAAAATGTTGAAAGTGGTCCATCTGGTTCAAAAATCTCGTCCAGTTTTCCTTTGTCCAACGGAATCAGAAATGACTTCAGAAGTTTCGTCAGCATTTCATCCAATATTGATGCCCAGACTAAGACGGTTCCGCGCTCAGTTCCGTGAGCGTTTTCTTTGTTCGCTTCGTCCAGGTATTTCTGTAGTTCCTGCATCTCTACGGGCAGTGGAGGAGTCTCACTGACCTCATCACATGCGCACGCATCACATTCGGAGACCAGCCCGAATTCGCCGCTCGAGCAGCGGCTAAAGATCTCTTGACCGTGAGGCTCCACGTCTGCCGGTGACGCCGTAAAAGGTACCTCGGTTTCGCAGTGGTCGAACTTCACCCAGCAGGTGATGCTGGTCTTTTGAGAGTCGCTCCACTTTGGATCTCTCACTGACGAATAGCGCACGGTTGACGTCATATTCCGCTCTTGAGTCTCGTCTCAGGAAATTCAATGAAAAATGCCTAAAGCGCACTCTCCGGCAAGAAGGTGTCTCTCTAGTGCGCCATTTGTGACCTCATCGGTCGCTCGTTTCCCAGCGCGGGTTGATCCACGGCTCCTGGTTTGACCGCGGCAGCGGCTGTTTGCCGAGAATGTGGTCGGATGCCTTCTCCCCGGTCATGATCGAGGGGCCGTTGAGGTTGCCGTAGGTGATGTCCGGGAAGATCGACGAGTCCGCGACACGCAGGCCCTCGACGCCGATCACCCGGCATTCCGGGTCGACCACCGACATCGGGTCGTCCTTCGATCCCATCTTGTTGGTGCCGCAGGGATGGTAGGCGCTTTCCAGGTGCTCGCGCAGGAAGGCGTCGATCTGGTCGTCCGTCTGCACGTGCTCGCCCGGCTGGATTTCCGGACCGCGATAGTCGTCGAACGCCTTCTGTCCGAAGATCTCGCGGGTCAGCCGCACGCAGTGGCGGAATTTTACCCAGTCTTCCTCGGTGCTCATGTAGTTGAAGCGGATCACTGGTTCGTCCATCGGCTCGGGCGAGCGCAGCGTCACCGCGCCGCGCGACTTCGAGTGGTTGTATCCGACATGCACCTGGAAGCCGTGGCTCTTCGCCGCCGCCTTGCCGTCATAGGAGATGGCGACGGGGAGGAAGTGGAACTGGATGTCCGGTTGCTTCACGCCCGGCGCCGAGCGTACGAAGGCGCAGCTTTCGAACTGGTTGGACGCGCCGAGGCCGGTGCCGGAGAAGAGCCATTGCGCGCCCGCGACCCCCTGCCAGAACCAGGGCAGCCAGGAATAGAGCGAGACAGGTTTCGTCGAAACCTGCTGGAAATAGAACTCCATGTGGTCCATCAGGTTGGCGCCGACGCCCGGACGGTCGGCCACGACCTCGATCCCCATTTCCTTCAGATGCGCCGCCGGGCCGATGCCGGAGAGCATCAGCAGCTTCGGCGAGTTGAAGGCGGAGGCCGAGACGATCACCTCGCGGTTGGCGCGCACCACCTCGATCTTGCCGGCGCGCTCGATCTCGACGCCGACGGCGCGGCCGTTCTCGATGACGACGCGCCGGGCGAAGCAGCGCACCAACTCGACGTTCGGCCGCTTCAGCGCGGGTTTGAGATAGGCATTGGCGGCGGACCAGCGGCGCGACTTCCAGATGGTCTGCTCCATCAGGCCGAAGCCTTCCTGTTTTTCGCCGTTGTAGTCGTCGGTCACCTCGAATCCCGCCTGCCGGCCTGCCTCAACGAAGGCCTTGAACAGCGGGTTCTTCACCGGGCCGCGCTGGACGTGCAGCGGTCCGTCGGTGCCGCGCCAGCCCTCCTGGCCGCCGTGGGAGTTCTCCATGCGCTTGAAGTAGGGCAGCACGTCGGCATAGCCCCAGCCCTTGGCGCCGGCCTCTTCCCAGCGGGTGAAGTCTTCCGCCGACCCGCGCACATAGACCATGCCGTTGATCGAGGACGAGCCGCCGATCACCTTGCCGCGCGGCGCGGTGATGCGCCGGTTGTTGAGGTTCGGCTCGGGCTCGGAGAGATAGCCCCAGTTGTAGCGCTTCATGCTCATCGGCCAGGCGAGCGCCGCCGGCATCTGGATGAACGGCCCGGCATCCGACCCGCCGTATTCGAGCACCATGACGGTGTGCTTGCCGTCTTCCGACAGGCGGTAGGCCATGGCCGAACCCGCCGAACCGGAACCGATGATGATGTAGTCTGCGCTGTTCATCTCAGTTGGCTCCAAGCGTTCTCTTGATGTTGTACCCTGTCAGCCCCCCTCTGGCCTGCCGGCCATCTCCCCCACAGGTGGGGAGATCACAAGGGGCACGACCTTCCCGTCCCATGGACGGCATGGCGCTTGGTAAGGCTGTTTGTTTGGCGAAGGTGGTGCGGCCAGCCGATCTCCCCCCTTGTGGGGGAGATGCCCGGCAGGGCAGAGGGGGGCGAACTTGCACTACGGTCAGCATCATCTCAATACGGCGCCGCGCACTTGCCCATGCCGACGTAGACGGTCTTGAGTTCGGTATAGTGCTCAAGCGCCGCGGCCGAATTCTCGCGGCCGAAGCCGGATTGTTTCGATCCGCCGAAGGGGATCTCGACCGGGCAGAGATTGTAGGTGTTGATCCAGAGCGTGCCGGCTTCGAGTTCGTCCACCACCCGATGGGCACGCGAGATGTCGGCGGTGAAGACGCCGCCGGCAAGACCGAATTCGGTGGCGTTGGCCCGCGCGATCACGTCCGCCTCGTCGTCGAAGTCGAGCACGCACATGACAGGCCCGAAGATCTCTTCCCGCGCGATCGTCATCTCGTCGGAGACGTCGGCGAACACGGTCGGCTGGACGAAATAACCCTCGCCGGAAACGTTGTTCGGGATGCCGCCGCCGGTGACGAGGGTCGCTCCCTCCGACTTGCCCTTGGCGATGTAGCCGAGAACCTTCTCGCGCTGCGCCCAGGAGACGAGCGGCCCCATCTGCGTCGCCTCGTCCTGCGGATCGCCGATCGCGATCGCCTCGGTCCGTTCCTTGAGCCGGGCGAGGAACCTGTCCTTGATGCCGGTGTGCACGAAGACGCGGGTGCCGTTCGAGCAGACCTGGCCGGTCGAATAGAAATTGGCGAGCATGGCGCCGGAGATCGCGCTTTCCACGTCGGCGTCGTCGAAGATGATCAGCGGCGACTTGCCGCCGAGTTCCATGGTGACGTGCTTGAGCTGCGAGGCGGCCGCCCCCGCCACCTTGCGGCCGGTCGGCACCGAGCCGGTCAGCGAGACCTTGGCGACGTCCGGATGCGAAACGAGCAGCGGGCCGGTGTCGCGGTCGCCCTGGATGACGTTGTAGACGCCCTTTGGTGCGCCGGCCTCGATCAGGATTTCGGCGATCTTCAGTGCGCCGAGCGGGGTCACTTCCGACGGCTTGAACACCATCGCATTGCCGGCGGCGAGCGCCGGTGCGCCCTTCCAGCAGGCGATCTGTTGCGGATAGTTCCAGGCGCCGATGCCGACGACCACACCGAGCGGCACGCGCTTGGTATAGGCCCAGTCGGAGCCGAGCGGAATCTGGCTGCCGTTAAGCGCCGTCGCGGCGATACCGCCGAAGAATTCGAAACTGTCCGCACCCGAGGTCGGGTCGGCGACGATCGTCTCCTGGATCGGCTTGCCGGTGTCGAGCGTTTCGAGTTCGGAGAGTTCGCGGTTGCGCTCCCGCATGATCTCGGCGGCCTTCTTCAAGACGCGCCCGCGTGCCGTCGGGCTCCACGAGGCCCATTCCTTCTGCGCGCGCTTGGCGGAAGCGATCGCCTTCTCGACGATCGCCGGCGTGGCGGCGTGCAGCCTTGCGATCACCTCGCCGGTCGCCGGGTAGATGCTCTCGATGACGGTGCCGCCGGTATCCTCGACATATTCCCCGTCGATGAAGTGGGAGGCTTGCGGTTGGGCTTTCATGTCCTGTCTCCTGACGGGTGGTTTCTCTCCACCTCCCCCTCGAGGGGGGAGGTCGCCGCAAAGCGGCGGGTGGGGGTGATCGTCAATCTCGTGGTCGCGGCCGTCATCGCTCACCCCACCCCGGACCTGCGGTCCGACCCTCCCCATCAAGGGGAGGCCGGGAGGCGAGCTGCCCCGCCACATAGTCCTCGACGAGCGCGACGGAGGCCTCGATCGACAGCGGCGCGGCTTTCAGAGATTGCCGGATGTAGAGCCCGTCGATCATCGCGGCCGCGCCGTCGGCGATGCGGCTTGCGTCATCGGCCGGGCAGAGCGGCAGAAGGCCGGACATCAGGTTGGAGTGCAGCCGGCGCGCGTAGAGGGCAAGCAGCCGCCGCAC
>DATGWU010000237.1:0-15551 GCA_035299345.1 Rhizobium sp. | reverse complement strand
GAGCGCCGAGGTCGGCTCGTCGAACACCAGCACCGGCGAGCCGGTGGCGAGCGCCCGGGCGATCAGGACCATCTGCCGCTGCCCGCCGGACATGCGGTCATAGCGCAGACCGGCGAGGCCGCAGGCGCCGACCTGCACAAGGGCAGCTTCGGCCGCCTCGCGGTCGGCGGCGGACGGCTGGCCGAACAGGCCGAGCTGCACTGCGCGCCCCATGACGACGACGTCGAGGCCGGAAAGCTTGGCCTGCGAGGCGCCGTGCTGCGGCACGTAGCCGGCGACCTTCGGCGCATGGCGCGTGCCCGAGGCGAGCGGCTGGAAGCCGAGCAACGCACGCAACAGCGTGGTCTTGCCGCGGCCGTTCGGCCCGAGGATCGCCATGGAGCGGCCGACGGGCACGGAAAAGCTGATGTGCTTGAAAAGCGTGCGCGGACCGAAGGCGACGGATGCCTTGTCGAGGCCGATCATGGGCGGTTCGCCTCCTTGAAATGCTTGCGCAACAGCACGGCAAAGACCGGCGCGCCGATCAGCGCGGTGAGCACCCCGAGCGGGATTTCGGCCGAGGTCAGGGTGCGCGACAGCGTGTCGATGAAGGTGAGATAGGCGGCCCCGATGATCGCCGAGGCCGGGATCAGCGCGCGGTGGTCCTCGCCGACGAGGATGCGCGCGGCATGCGGCACGACGAGGCCGATCCAGCCGACGATGCCGGCAACCGCGACCGAGGTGCCGGTCATCAGCGAGATGGCGATGAAGATGTACCAGCGTTCGCGGTCGGGATTGACGCCGAGCGACCGCGCTTCCGAGTCTTCGAGCGCGAGCAGGTTGAGCCGGTAGCGCAGCGCAAAGACGATGACCAGTCCGATCGCCATGCCGGGAACGGCGAGCCCGAGCCTGGCCCAGGTGGCGGTGGCAAACGAGCCCATCAGCCAGTAGACGATGGCCGGAAGCGAGGTGTTCGGATCGGCGATGAACTGCACGATCGAGACCAGCGCCCCGAACAGCGCGCCGATCACCATGCCGGAGAGGATGACGGTGATGACTTCGGTGCGGCCGTTGATGCGGGCAAGTGCGCCCACCAGGATCAGCGCCGACAGGCCGAAGACGAAGGCGAGCCCCAGAAGCACCACGCCGGAATAGCCGAACAGCAGGGCCATCGCCCCGCCGAAGGCCGCGCCCTGGCTGATGCCGAGCACCTGCGGCGAGACCAGCGGATTGCGGAACACGCCCTGCAGCGCCGCCCCGCCGACGGCCAGCGCCGCCCCGGAGAGCGCCGCGAGCAGCACGCGCGGCAGGCGCACCAGCAGCACGATGCGTTCGTCCATCTGGGTGGGTGCGAGGCCGGGGTTCAAGGCCCCGGCCATCAGGATGTCGACGATCCGCGGCACGCTGACGGAGAACCGGCCGGCGCCGATGGCAAACAGCATTGCGGCAAGGAGAGCGAGAAGGAGGGCGCCGAACACGCCGATCCTCATCACCGAGACGCAGCGCCTGACCGGCTCCGCCACGACCGCACTCATCACTTGACCTTGAACTGGGCGTAGTTCGTCGCGTCGCCCTGCATGTCGGTCCACAGGATGCCGTCGATGTCGGCGTCGCTCAGGTCATAATTGTAGAGCGTCTTGTAGGCGGTCTTCATCTCGGCGCGCAGGTCGTAGGAAAAGACGTCCGGGTGCAGCAGATTGGCGAGCCACATCCAGGTCAGCGGGCTTTCTTGGCTCGGCGGATCCCAGCGATAGCCGCCGAGCGGCATCTTGTAGACCTTTTTCTCCTGCGCGGCCTTGGTCAGCGACAGGATCGGGTCGTTGTAGATCCGCTCGATGCCGAGCTTGGCCTCGAAGCTGTTCAAGAGGATCACGTCCGGGTTCCATTCGGCGATCTGCTCCGGGCTGATCGTCGTGCCGTTGCCCTCGACGGAGTCCGAGGCATTCACGCCGCCGACCAGTTCGATGTACCAGGCATTGTAGTTGCCCTTGTTGCCGGAGGCCGTCAGGTTCTCAAGCGCGCGGCCGAGATAGAGTACCTTCGGGCGCTTGTCGGCGGGAATGGCCTTGGCCTTTTCCGCCATTTCCCTGGCGACCGTGTCGCGCCAGCCGTTGATCGCAGCCGCCCGCTCGGGCTTGCCCATCGCGGTCGCAACCATCTCGTGATAGGCGCGGGTCTTCTCTTCCGTTCCGTAGGAAATCAGCGCGACGTTCAGCCCGGCATTGCTGATCGGGTCGACGAGGTCGGCGCCGTAGTCGGCCCACTGGATGACCAGTTCCGGATTGGTGGCGGCCAGTTCCTCGACATTCGGGATGAAGTTCGGCGCGGTGATGTCGGAGGGAATGTCCTTGGCCTCGGGGAAGATCTTGCCGAGCACGCCCTCGACGATCGCCGACTTGGCGGTCGGGTTCACGCCCACCAGCTTCGACGTGCCGCCGTCCATGGCGATGATGGTCGAGGCCATCGGGATCGGGATCGAGGCGATGCGCTCGGCCGCCTTCAGCAGCGTGACGGTGCGGCCGGCCTGGTCGGTGAGCGTGATCGGATTGGCAAGCGCCGTGCCGGCAAGGGCAATGGCAGTTGCCAGGCTGAGGGAGAGATGACGGGCGAGCATCGGGAGCCTTTCAAAAGTGGAGTAAATGACTCATAATCTGACGCGCTAATTCACAAACATGAGTACAAAAGTCAAGAAAAAGATTCTGCAAGTAGCTGGTGGCCTCGCGCTTTCTGCCGGCGTCGCGTTCACGCCACAGGCGTGAGATTCGGGTTGCGGCACTCGCCAAGTTGAACGTGCGCGCCTGTGGCCGAGGTATTGGCGCACCGGGCAGGACACGCGAGGCAACCGCAAAGGTCGAGAGGCCAGCGTGCCGCGTCGGTGCGCCCGCGCAACCTGATGAGTGCCTGATACGCACTAGGATGACCAAAGCTCCGTGGGATGAGGTGTGATCCTCAATGCACCGGCACCACTTGCCGATGGTCACGAACTCGTTGAATTCAATTCCGGCGTTCCCGAGCCGAATGATTGGCTGCGCCGTCGCGCCTGTGCCTAACGGTTACGTCCCGGATTCAGAAAGAACTGCCGCTGGAAACAGAACATGTCGTTGAAGAGGCAATACTCTCCGGGACCGACTTCGAAGGGTGGAAGGCTGTCCAGCATGTCTTTTTCTTCGGCAGCCAGAAGATCGGATAGTTCGGCGAATTCCTCGTCCGTCGGCTCGCCGACGAAATAGGCCATGGTAATGTGGAACTCATAGCTGTCATGGCCTTCAAGCCGCATGCCGACGCACTCGGCGATCTGATCTCTCAACGCCCGGATGGCTTTTCCTTCGGCGTCGTCGATCGGCTCCACGCCAAGCACGATGCCATCTCTCAGCGGCCAGAAGCCTTTGATCTTCATCAGGAATTTCGATGGTCCGGCAAAATCTGCCGCGCGGAGCCTGTTCGCGACGAAGCGGTTCGCGTCCGCGAGCGGCGTGGCGAGGGAGAGATCCACAGGCCAGCGATCCGCCCGGCGGTCCTGATCGCAGATGCCGACATAAAGCGTCATGTGCCAGCTCGAGGGCGGCAGCAATGTATAGGAATGCGCCGCACTGGCGGCCCTCAGGCGATCATAGAGCCTGTCGAGCCGGGCGATCAGCGCGGCCTGTGCAGCGACATGGCAGACGATGGTGTTGCCGGGGAAATAGCGTACGGCGCCCCCTTCATGAAACTTGCGACCGATATCAAGGGGTTTGACTGTCGAAATGAGCATGGCGGCCCTTCATCCTGTTATGCATGTTGAAATTTCGGTCGTGTCTTCGATCAACGCCTGCGTGCCGACCATCACCCACATGCCCTGGGCCACAGGTGCGCCGCCCCAGAAGCTCTGGAGACCCGCCTCTCGGCAGATGAGCGCGCCGGCCGCGAGATCCCAGAGGCTGAGATGGCGTTCGAGATAGCCGTCCGTGCGACCGAGCGCTGCAAAGCCAAGGGAGATCGAGGCGCAGCGATATTGCACGATGCCCCAGCCGAGATGGCGAAGGTGCTTCTCCACACTGCCGATATCTTCCGCTCGCCAGCGGTTGTTTTCTCCGACCGCCGCCAGCCTGACATCACCGAACATGTCATCGCGGTGCGCGGCCTTTCCATCGACGAAGAGGCCGCTGCCGGCCGTCGCGGACACCGTTATGCCCAGGACGGGGTAGCGGATGACGCCGATGTCGGGCACGCCGTTCGTCATATGGGCGAGCGATATGCCCCAAAGCGGATTGCCGCGCAGAAAATTGGCTGTTCCGTCGATCGGATCGATAATCCAGTAGTCGTCGGATATCTCACCGCCCAACTCTTCGCCGACCAGGGGCGCACCGTCGAAAGTCTCGGCAACGGCCGATCTCACGAATCGCTCGATGTCCTTGTCGGCTTCCGAGACGAAGTCCAGCGGCCCCTTGGTCGCCAGCGCGAGCATGTCGCGCTGGCGAAAGTGGCAAAGCGCCCGTTCACCGGCTTCGTGCATGAGGGAGACGGCGAGGACATGCTGAGGAGACATGGTTCGTGTCACAGGCCGATATCCGCGTGGTCGGTAAGGATCGTCTGGACACCGAGGTTCAACAGCCGTGAGGCTTCTGCACGGTCATTGATCGTCGCCACGGCGAATTCGATGCCGCTTTCCTTCAGCCTTGCGAGCGCGTCGTCATCGATGAGTTCAGATGTGCAGTGCAGGATCTGGCAGTCGACCTCGGCAAGCAGCGCTTTTGGATCGCGCGGCGGCACGACGACCGCGAAGGCGCGCGGCGTGTCGGGCATGAGCCTGGCGGCGTGCCTGATCGCCCGGACGGAAAAGCTCGTGAGAAAGAGCCGCCCGCGATCCTTGGGCCAATGCCTCTTGAGTACGGAGCATGCGACTTCTGCCGTCTCGACATCATCCCCGGGCGTTGGCTTCAGTTCCACCTGCAGTCCGAGATCCAGTTCCAGGACCGTCTCGATCAGTTCTTCGAAAGTCGGCACCTTTTCGCCGACAAAGCAGGGGGCGAACCAGCTGCCGGCATCCATTGCCCGGATATCCTCGAGCGTCAGGCCTGCGACCAGCCCACGGCCGTCGGTTGTCCTGTCCACCCTGTCGTCGTGGATGATGACGGGATGTCCGTCGCGCGTCAGCTTGACATCGATCTCCACCCATTTGGCGCCGCGCCTCTTAGCTTCGCGGATGGCTGCAAGGGTGTTTTCCGGCGCATGCGCGCTGGCGCCGCGGTGGGCAATCGACCGTTCTTTGACGAAAGGAGAGGGGGAGGTCATCGGATATCGGACTTTCTTTATCAGGGGGCAGGAGGTCAGACTTTGCCCATGCCGCTCGCCAGCACGTCGTCGCGCATGATGCGGCCGGCCAGGATGAAGACGATGAGGACGGGCAGCAAAAGGATGAGCGAGACGATCGCCGCCAGCGGGAACTGCAGGGAATAAGGGTCGAGATAGGTGTAGAGCTTGATCGGCAGGGTCTGGATCACCGGCGCGCCGGCGATGAAGGTCTTGTCGAACTCCTCGAACGAGCTGACGAAGGAGAGAAGTCCGCCGGCCATCAGTCCGGGCGCCGAGAGCGGCAGGATGACGTGCAAGATCATGCCCCGGGCGCCGGCGCCGAGGGAGCGGGCGGCATGGATCAGCTCGTCCGGCAGGGCTTCGAAGGATGCGATCATGAGCCGGATCATCAAGGGCAGTGTGCCGATGGTCTGCACCAGCACGACGCCGGGTAAGGAATAGGCGAGGCCGAAGGTCAGCAGAACCTGACCGACACTGACGCCGACGACGATGCCGGGGATGATGCTGGGCGCCAGGATGAATACTTCCAGCGCCCTCTTGCCCGGAATCTGGAATTTCGCCATGGCCCAGGCGGTCGGCAGGGCAATCAGCGCCGTCAGGATGGTGACAGCGGACGAGATCACAAGGCTGTTGAGGAGGGCCGGCAGCAGTCCGGCGCCATCCAGCACGTCGTTCCAGCGGTCGAGGGTGAAGCGCTCCGGCAGAAGATCCGGGAAACTCCAGCCTTCCGCCAGGCTCCAGACAGCCATCAGCGCGACCGGAAGTCCGATGACGAGAAAGAGGCCGAGGAAGAGGGTCCCGGAAACGATGAGGCGTTCTTCCTTCGCAACCTGGCGGATTTCGCGACGGAGCTTAGTCATCGGCGTGCCTCGCGTTGGCGCTCGCACCGGACGTAAGCGCATAGTAGAGGAGAAGGGCCGCGACCGCGAACGCGGAAAGCACCATGCCGATCGCATATACCTGCCGGATGTTGCCTTCGGAAAATGCCCGGACCATCAGCACCGAAAGCGCCGACGGGTTCGGAGCCCCGATGAGGTCCGGAATCGCGAAGGATCCCATGGAGCCGATGAAGGTCAGAAGGATCGCGGCGGTGATGCCGGGCATGGCGAGCGGCAGTTCGATGAAGAGGAATGCCGAGACCGGGCTTGCACCCAGCGAGCGGGCCGCATGCCGCATGTCTTCCGGAATGGCGGCGAAGGCTCCCGTGATGACGAGGGTCATGAAGGGCAGCTGTTTCCAGGTGGTGGCCAGAATGACGCCGACACCCCATTGATCTCGTACCACCTTGGGCAATTCAAGGCCGAGTGGCAGTAGCAGGCGGTCAATGAAGCCGCCCTGTTCGAAGAGCGTCAGAACCATCAGGGAGGTGATGATTGCCGGCACGGCCATCGGGATCTTGTAGAGGCCGTTGAAAAGCTTGCGACCGAGGAAGTGCTTTCGCAGCAGCAACGCCAGTCCGATCGAGAGGACCAGGGTCACGACGACGGGCGCCACTCCGTAATAGATCGACGTGGTGAAGCCGCGCCACATGACGGTTCTCGTGGCGAACACGGCGTAGTGTTTGAGCGTAAAGGCAGATAGGCCTTCAGTCAGACCGACGCTGCCGAGCAGGGCTTCAAAGAGAGGAAAGCCGAACAAGACAACCAGAAAGCCGATGCCCGGGAAGAGAAAGAGGAGGGCTTTCAGGCCGGGACGCTTCCTAAGCCAGGTCATTGCCGTCCTCCACCATCTGGCCGTCCGTCTTCAGGACGCGCATCGGTCCGATCGGCGTGATGTTGACGCGCGAACCGGTCTCGATCAGTGGATCGGCGCCGCTGCGCGAGACATGGACGTCGCTCGAAGCGATACGGATGGAGTAGTGAGCCTGCGCGCCCATGAAGGAGACGGAGGTCACCTCGCCCAGACCGTCGGCCGCCACCGACATGGTGACGTTTTCCGGCCTCAACGAGACCGTCACAGCGCCGTTTGCAGGCGCGTCGAGAAGGGCTGTACCGCCCCACGGCAATTTGGCCGTCGGGCCGTCGGCCACCACCGCGAGGAGATTCGTCTGGCCGAGGAAGCTGGCGGTGAAGACATGCGACGGGTTGCGATAAAGCTCGACCGGCGTCCCGATCTCGACGATACGTCCGGCATTCATCACGACGATGCGGTCGGACATGGCCATCGCTTCGGTCTGGTCGTGGGTGACGTAGAGGCTGGTGGAGCCCGTCTTCCGGTGCAGGGCGATGAGGTCGTGACGGAGGCTGTCGCGAAGCTTCGCGTCAAGGTTGGAAAGAGGCTCATCGAAGAGCAGCAGGCTCGGCTGCATGACGATGGCGCGGGCAAGCGCCACACGTTGCTGCTGACCGCCGGAAAGCTGCTTCGGCATACGGTCCACATAGGCGCCGAGATTGCAGATCTCGAGGGCATGCGTGATGCGCCGCACCTGCTCGTCCCTCGCCACCTTGCGCATCTTCAGGCCGAAGGCGAGGTTCTTGCGGACGGACATGTGCGGGAACAGGGCATAGGACTGGAACACCATGGCGATGTCACGTCTTTCAGGCGGCAGGGCGTCTATCCGTCGACCGGCCAGATGAATTTCACCGGCCGTCGGCTCGGTGATGCCCATCAGGATGCGGAGAAGGGTTGACTTACCGCAGCCGGAAGGGCCGAGAACAGTGACGAACTCGCCCCTTTCGACCTCCAGGGAGACTGGATGCAGGGCAATGGTTCCGCCGAAGCGTTTGGTGATGGAGCGAAGTTGTAGCTCGGTCATGGAAAGGAAGTCCGCACATGTCTAACGAGGATGGGTGGCCGGACGACGTCCAGCCACCGCCGCGGCTGCCTGGACCCTAAAGTCCGGCGAGCACCTTTTCCTCGAGTGCCTTTGCGAGTGCCTCACCCATCGGCCAGTTGGCCGGCACGGACAGGGCGGGGTAGACGGAGTCCGGCAGCATGAACTTGCGCTTGTCGGCAGAGACCTTGCTGCTGTCGATGTCCGGGCGAGGTGACCTCGAAGCCTTGGTTTCCATCTTGAAGGTCTGGAAGTCGACGCCGAAGGCCTCGTTGATCAGCAGCATGGCGGCTGCCGGATGAACCGCGTTGGCCGGAATGATGAAGGCGTCGCCGCTGCCGATCTGCCCATTCTTCAGAAGCGTCATCTTGAAGGTTTCAGGCAGTTCCTTGCCGGCGAGGAAGGTCATGACCTGGTCTTCCCACACGGTGCCCATCACCGCCTGCTTGTTGTTGATCAGGTTCAGCGTGTCGGCATTGCCGTTCGTCAGTTCGGCGGACTGGAACAGCTTCGAGAAATAGTCCCAGACCGGCTGCAAGCAGGGGTCCGACATGGCCCAATCGTTGTTTTCCTCTTGCGACCTGGAATAATCCGTCAGCCGGTCGTGGCAGGCGCCCGTCGTATAGTTCAACGCGACCGACTGGAGGAAGCCGCCGCCGGAGCCGCCCTTGGCGGGAAGCGTCACGGCGAACTTCTTCGGGTTCTTCTCGGACCACGCAAGCAACTCGTCGAAGTCCGTCGGAACATCCTTCGCGTCGATCAGCGCGCTGTCGTAGCCGATGGCGGTCTGATTGCGATGGACGATGGGGAAGGTGCCATGGACCTCGTTGCCGAAGACGACATCCTTGAATTCGGCCGGAACGCTTGCGAGGTTGGGCAGGATGGAACCGAGATCGACGTCGGCGATCACATTGGCCGCGGACAGAACGGGGTAGGTACCGCCACCGTCGAAGAAGGCGTCGACAGGCGCGTTCTGGCCGGCCTTCTGGATCGCGATCAACTGCTGGTCGGCCTGGGCGCCCTTGACGTCGGAATATTCGACCTTGATGCCGTACTTCTTCTCGAACGGCTTGATCAGTCCCTCGTTCCACGTCTGCCCGAAGCTTCCGGCGAAATTGTACATGACCACACGACCCTCGGCTTTCGCCAGGGGCACCACGACGTCATAGAAATTGTCGCGCGTGATCTTCGAGACGTCGAAGTCGGCATTCTTCAGTGCGCTTTGTGCATTCGCGGGGCTGGCGAAGGCAAGGATGGTCGAGGCCAACAAGGCCAAAGTGCTGCGTCGGTTCATGGCTGTCTCCCTGTGGGTGGTAAATTTTCCTTCTTTTTATTACTCACAGTGTGTAATATTTTTGTGACGGCTGTCAACCGGAAATGCAGTCTGGATTTCTTTGTAAAAACAGTCGATTAAATATCGATGGAATCTTCAGACTCATCCGTGTAAGGAAGAAGGATCGAAAATCCCTCCGATTCATCGGGATTTTTCATCCGCGTCAGGTAGTAATGGAATGCGTTCGTGAACACCTCGAAACCATCCGCGCAATCGCGCCTCGGCTTCAGCGAACGATGGGTCCTGGATGTCATTCGCCAGCATGACCCGATTGTCCGCTCGGACCTGACCAAGCACGTCGACCTCGCGCAGCAGTCCGTTCACCGGCTGGTCGAGGGACTGGTGCAGGAAGGCCTTGTTCAGGCGGGAGAGACGGTTCGCCGCGGACGGGGACAGCCAAGCGCGATGCTGGAAATCCGCCGTGACGCCGCCTATTCGGCGGGCATATCCGTCAACACGGATTCCATCACGATATGCCTCGTAGACCTGGCCTGTCACACGGTCGATCAGGTCGTTCTTCGCCAGCCGTCGCTCCATCGCCGGACGGCCCTTGCCGAAGTTCGTGAAACCCTCGACCGCATGGCGCGCCGCAACCACGTCCCTGCGGAGAAGATCATAGGCATCGGCTTTGCGCTCTCGGGCTTTTTCGTGCCGGGAGGTGGGATCAATGCACCGGAACCCATGAGAGACTGGTCGCTCGTCGATCTGGAGCCGGAGCTCACGGCATTGTTCTCGAGGCCGGTCTGGATCGAGAACAATGCTACGACCGGGGCGATCGGCGAGAACATGCGCGGGGCCGGCCTTTGGGCGAAGACATTCGTCTACATCTCCTTCAACTACGGCTTCGGCATGGGCGTGGTCATCGACGGAAGGCCCTATTTCGGCAGTCACCGCAATGCGGGTGAAGTCCGTCTCTACAAGCCGGCGGACGAGGGCGAGAGCCGACCTGCGCTCCGCTACCTGATCGACGAGTTGCGCAGGCAGGGCATCGCCATCGATTCCGTCAACGATCTACGCGACCGTTTCGATCCGTCGTGGCCGGGCGTCGAAACCTGGATCGAGCGGATCATGCCGCAACTCGATCGCGCGGTGAACGCGGTCGCCGGTCTGTTCGATCCCGAGGCAATCGTGTTTGGCGGCCAGATACCCCCTGAACTTGGTCGGATGCTGATCGAACGCGTTACTTTTTGGGGTGCGCATCGCTATGGCGTCGGGTCACCGCTGCCGAAACTGGTGCTTTCGCAAGCGAACGTGGATCCGTCGGCGGCGGGTGCGGCGATGCTGCCGCTCGACGCGCTCTTCTATCGGCGTGAGCGGGATTAGCGTTCGCAACGAACGGGTCGAGAAGGGCTCGCTTCCTCGAAGCGCAAGTGTCGAGCGGTTGGCTCGGCATCGGCGATCAATATTTCACTTCGTTCCGATATCACGTTGCGCCGGGGTCATTTAGCGCGGGATGATCTCGCTGGCGATCTTGGGTGTCTCCTTGATCTTGCTCATCACGACGGTCGAGTCCGTCTTGCCGATGAAGCCGAGCTGGATCATGCCTTTCTGAAGAAAATCGAAATGGCTCCGCATATCCGCGGCCACGACCTTCAGCGTGTAGTCGTGTGCGCCGGTTCCCACATAGCATTCGAGCACTTGTGGTGAATTTCGCACGAATTCCGCAAAGGCCGCCGTCGTCTCCGGCGTATGTCGGTCAAGCCTGACATTGACCAGGATCGTCTCGCGCAGGCCGAGCTTTTCCGCATCGACCGTGACCCGGAAACCGCTGATCACGCCGGCATCCTCCATCGCCCGAATGCGGCGCCAGACCGACGACGACGAACTGTAGACCCGTTTGGCAATCTCCTGGCTCGAGAGGCGGGCGTCGTCCTGCAGGACGTCGAGGATCTTTCGGTCGAGTTCCAGAAGCTCGAATGTTCCATCCATAAATACGTCAAATCCTGATACAGACGTTTCACCGAGGTCTAAATAGGTACGCAAATCTGGTCGGATTTGTCAAATCGACGGGGATAGGCTCTTCACAATCCAGGAGGAGCCCCATGAACGTCGCCAGCCCACAACCGATCACCAGCGAAATCAACAAGGACTACCAGCTGGATGATTGCTACGACGGGCAGGACGTCTTCCTAACCGGAACCCAGGCGCTGGTTCGGTTGCCGCTCGAGCAGGCTCGGCTCGACAGGGCTGCCGGTCTGAATACCGCCGGCTTCATCACCGGCTACCGCGGTTCGCCGTTGGCCGCCTACGATAGTGCGCTGATGTCCGCCCGCACGAGGCTGCAGGAAGCCGGGGTCACCTTCAGACCGGCCGTGAACGAAGACCTTGCCGCGACCGCCCTTTTCGGCACGCAGGAAGTCTCCACCGACCCTCTGCGGACCAGGGATGGTGTCTTTGGCATCTGGTACGGCAAGGGGCCGGGCGTCGACAGGGCAGGG
Source organism: Rhizobium sp. (assembly GCA_035299345.1). Lineage (GTDB taxonomy): Bacteria > Pseudomonadota > Alphaproteobacteria > Rhizobiales > Rhizobiaceae > Allorhizobium. The sequence continues at coordinate 3,736 of DATGWU010000237.1, read as the reverse complement.
GATGCGTTGAAGCACGGCAATGCCTTTGGAGCGTCCGAAAAGGGCGGTGTCCTGGTTCTTGCAGGCGATGACCACGGCTGCGTTTCCTCCAGCATGCCGCACCAGTCCGACCACGCGCTTCAGAGCTTCATGATGCCGGTCATTCATCCGGCGACGGTCAGCGATTACATACCTTTCGGCCTCTTCGGCCTCGTCGCTTCGCGGTTCTCCGGGGCCTGGGTCGGAATGAAGACGATCTCGGAGGTGCTGGAAAGCGGGGCGACGGTTACGGTGGATCGTGACGTCTCCTTCAATGTGCCGGCAGACTACCGGTTTCCGCCCGGTGGACTTGGCTATGATCCCACGAAGAGTTTCGGTCCGGTCATGGAGCGGCGCATGCTCGAGCGCCTGGATGCCTTCCGGGCATTTGCCAAAGCCAACCCCATCGATCGCCCTGCGTTTGGCGCAGAGGAGCCGGAGTTCGCGATCATCGCTGTCGGCAAGGCCTTTCTCGACACTATGGCTGCACTCGCAAGGCTCGGCATTTCCGAGATCAGTGCCAGACGTCTGGGGCTTGGCGTCTACAAGGTCGGGCTCGCCTGGCCGATAGAAGCGTCGGGGTTCTCGGCCTTCCTGGTAAAGGCCAAGAAGGTTCTGGTTGTGGAGGAAAAACGCGACTTCGTGGAAAGCCAACTGCGCGCCCTGGCGCTCGACCGGGAAAGGCCGCTGCAAATGATGGGAAAGCGGGATGCATCGGGTGTTCCGCTTTTGCCGGAAGCCGGAGAGCTCCGTCCCGCGTTGGTGGCGGAGGCGCTGACGAAGGCCTTCGGGCTCGATGCCCTTGTTTCCCACGCAACGGGTACTCGAACGGCGGTGGTGAAATTGCCGGAATTCCTCGTCGGGAAGCGGGCACCGTTCTTCTGTTCCGGCTGCCCGCATAACCGGTCGACCAAGCTCCCGGAGGGGGCGGAGGCATTTGCGGGGATCGGCTGCCACTTCATGGCGAGCTGGATGCCGCGCAATACGACCGGACTCGTGCAGATGGGCGGCGAGGGCGTGAACTGGATCGGCCGGAGTCTCTATACCGGTCGAGAGCATATGTTCCAGAATCTCGGGGATGGAACCTATTTTCACTCCGGCCTTCTGGCGATCCGCGCGGCGGTCGCGGCCAACGTCAACATAACATACAAGATCCTCTACAACGACGCAGTCGCCATGACCGGTGGCCAGCCGATCGACGGGAACCTCAGGGTCGAGGACATCGTCACGCAGCTGCGCGGCGAGGGCGTTCGCCGCATCGCCGTGGTTTCTGAAAATCGATCCCGTTTCGGGAAAGCATTCAGAGGCATGTCGGGGGTCACGCTCAGCCCGCGCGATGAACTGATGGCCATCCAGAACGAACTGCAAGCGACTGAGGGCGTCACCGCCATCATCTATGACCAGGGCTGTGCGGCCGAGAAGCGTCGCAAGCGAAAGCGCAAGATGATTGCCGATCCGGGCAAACGCGTCTTCATCAACGAGGCGGTGTGCGAGGGATGCGGCGACTGTTCGGCCAAGTCGAACTGTGTTTCGGTCGTACCGGTCAAGACGGCCTGGGGCGTCAAACGGCAGATCGACCAGTCCTCCTGTAACAAGGATTTCTCCTGCGCCGACGGCTTCTGCCCCAGTTTCGTGACGATCTCCGGCGAGGAGCGGAGAAATGGAGGCGATGACGAGCGACGGAAGACCCTGCTTGCGCGGGCGAAGCTGCTGCCTGTTCCCGCCGTTCCCGAGACCGGCGAAATACTGGTCGCCGGCATCGGCGGTACCGGGGTCGTGACGATCGGAGCGGTGCTCGCCATGGCGGCGCATCTGGAGGGCAAAGGCAGCACCGTCCTTGATTTCATGGGATTCGCCCAAAAGGGTGGCGCGGTCGTCAGTCATCTCAAGGTGGTTGGCAAACGCATGCAAAACCATCCCGCGAGGATCGAAGAGGGGAGAGCCGGCGCCCTGATCGCCTGCGATATGGTCGTCGCGTCCATGCCAGACACATTCGCCGCTCTCTCGCCCGACCGCACATGCACGGTCGCCAATACGGACGTGGCTCCGACCGGCGATTTCGTCAGCCGCGGGATGGCGGACCTGGAGGAAGCTAAGCGGCTGAAGACGCTTCGGGCACGATCCCGCTCGCTTGCCCCCATTCGGGCAAGTACGCTTGCTGTGGCGCTCTTCGGGGACAGCGTTTACGCCAACATGCTGTTGACCGGCTACGCATGGCAGAAAGGTCTTCTGCCTGTTTCTCTCGAGGCAGTGGAACGAGCGATCGCGCTCAACGGCCGGTCCGTGAGCGCCAATCTCGATGCCTTCAAGCTCGGCCGCCTGCATGCGGAATTCCCGGACATGTTCGGGACTGGTGACAGCGTATCGGCGCCAAAGGTGGAAAGCCTCGAAGAACTCATCGCTTCGCGTGCCGGCTTCCTCAGTGATTACCAGGATGCCGCCTATGCCGCCGATTTCACGGCGTTCGTCGAAAAAGTTCGCCTCGCCGAAGCCTCTCTTGGGTCCGACGAGCTCACTCGCGCCGTCGCAAGCAATCTCTCCCGCCTGATGGCGTACAAGGACGAGTACGAAGTGGCGAGGCTTCATCTCGAAAGCCCGATGCTCACGAATTCCCGGCAGGCTTTTGCGCCCGGTGCGAAGGTGCGGTTTCACATGGCTCCGCCGCTGCTGTCGTTCGTCCGGGCGCCGGACGGCAAGCCGCGCAAGATCGCAATCCCGGGGCGGATTGCCCTGCCCGTGCTGAGGCTATTGCGCTTCATGCGACCCTTGCGCGGGACGAGGCTCGACCTTTTCGGATACACCCATGAACGCCGCGAGGAACGCCGGCTGGTCTCCGAATACAGGAACCTTGTGGAAAGCCTGCTGCCCGGGCTCTCAGCGGTGTCTCATCAGGACGCGATCGAGACCGCGCGCCTCGCCGACTTGATCCGCGGTTTCGGTCATGTGAAGGCAGCCGCGATCGACAGGTACCGTCTGGAGCTTCGCGCCATGGCGGAGCGGCCCAGAGCCAATGCACCCGGAAGAGCGGCGTGAGCAAAGAACCCCGCCGGCGAAAAACCGATCTCGTGGTTCCTGCGGCCGTCCTGAATGGCGAAGCTCGCGCGATTTGACATTCGCGAATGACATGCCTACCGATGCGGCCAGGACTTGGGCCGAGGCGGGATCTGCACACGAAGCCGAAGCCGACATTGAGAGGCGGAATCCCTCGGCGATGCGGGTAACCGATACACTTTCGGACATTCAGGCGGGTCTTGCGGTACGGGCTCCGGCGATGATCGTCACGATCTATGGCGACATCGTCGTTCCACGCGGCGGTGTGCTGTGGATGGGCACGCTGGTGGAGATTTGCGCGGGGCTCGGCATCAGTGAAACGCTGGTGCGGACCGCCGTCTCGCGCCTTGTCGCCGCCGGTCAGCTGGTCGGCGAGCGCCACGGGCGTCGCTCCTACTACGGCCTGGCATCGGGTGCGCGAACCGAGTTCGCAGCGGCTGCAAGGCTTCTCTACGGACCGCCGTCTTCCGCGCGCGGTCTGCTGATCCATCACGCCCCCGGTGTCGATGATGAGACCGTCCGTCGCGCCGGGCTCGGACGAATGGGGCCGGATCTCTATATGCGCTCCGATCATCCGGAAAACTTGCCGGTTCCCGGCCTTGCCTTCCGCGCCGAGGTCGTCGAGGAAGCGGCTCTTTTGCCGGGTTACGCAGCGACGCTGTGGGAC
>DATGWU010000236.1:0-4337 GCA_035299345.1 Rhizobium sp. | reverse complement strand
CAGCGTCAGGGTGTCGCCGTGGCCCGTGCAGCTGCCTTCGGATCGAAGGTCGTCATCATGGACGAGCCGACGGCCGCCCTGGGTGTGAAGGAATCGCGACGCGTGCTCGAGCTCATTCTGGAAGTCCGGTCCCGCGGTCTGCCGATCGTGCTCATCTCGCACAACATGCCACACGTCTTCGAGGTGGCCGACCGCATCCACATCCATCGGCTCGGGCGGCGCCTCTGCGTCATCAAGCCCGGCGACTATTCGATGGCGGACGCTGTCGCCTTCATGACCGGCGCGCGCCCGGCACCGGACGCGGAAATGGCTGCATGAAGCCGAGCCTGGCGGAGGTCGCAGACGAGATCAAGAAGCGGGCGGCAGGACATGCCCGCTTCCTCGTCGCCATTGCCGGGCCACCGGGGGCGGGCAAGTCGACAGTCGCGGAGACGCTCGCCAAAACGCTCGTCGAGCGGGGTGAAACGGCCGTAGTGCTGCCGATGGACGGCTTCCACATGGATAATGCGGTCCTTGAAGAGAAGGGACTGCTGCACCGAAAGGGTGCGCCCGAAACCTTCGATGTTCGCGGCCTCATTGACATCGTCCATGCCATTCGTGCCGGCGGCGAGGTACTCGTCCCGATCTTCGATCGCAACCGCGAGATCGCTATCGCCGCCGCGCGCGTGATATCGCCAGCCCACCGCATCGTCGTCGCGGAGGGGAACTACCTGCTGCTCGACGAGGCGCCCTGGTCGGAGCTCGCCGGCCTCTTCGACCTTTCCATCCTCCTCGACGTCCCGGAAGAGGTGCTCGCCGAGCGCCTTGCCGACCGTTGGCGCGGCTACGGCCTGACACCTGCCGAGATCGCGGCGAAGGTCGGCGAAAACGATCTTCCGAACGGTCGCCGTGTGCTCCGCCAGAGCCGCCGCGCCGATCTCGTGATCACCAATCTCTGACCCGTTTTCCAGCGCTGAGACCGCACCCGGGGCCACGCGCCAAAGCGGTGACGCGTGAGAGCTGGTTCCTCTTGCCGCCCTCAGTGCCGCAAACCGTAAAATTCGAAGAATTTGCTTCAGGCAATTTCAGTTCGCGGCTGATACCAACCGGGTATCCGCGGAGATCTTCCGCTCAGCCGTGTCGCCTCACGCGATCCGGCGGACGGAACCGGCCGCAGCAAAGAAGAAAAAGGGTGTCAGAGAGAACCATGCCCATCTTGATCGTCGAAGACAACGCGACCAACGCGATGATCCTGAAACATCTGGCCAAGAAGGTCACTGGCGAGGAAATCATCGTCGAGAGCGATGCCGGACGGGCACTCACCCTTTGCCACAACACCTTCTTCTCCATGTTGATCGTCGATCAGATCCTGCCCGGCATGACCGGCCTCGAGGTTGTCCGCAAGATCAGGATGATGGAGCGCTACGACGGCGTGCCGATCGTCATGGTGACGGCGGATCAGGAGCCGAAACTGCAGGACGCGGCTCACGAGGCCGGCGTGACGGCATTCCTGACGAAACCGGTGGAGGCGGTCGCTTTCCGCAATCTCCTTATCTCCCATCTGGGGCTTCGTTCTTCCACGCCAGCTGCGGCCGGCTGAGGTCGACCGATGGGAGACCTGGCGAGCGTTGGCAGGCGGACTTTGCGGAAGGTCACCGACACGGCGGCCATTCTCCAGGTCCTTTCGGCCATCCTGCTCGTCGTACTGGTCGGGCTGTTCGTCGACATCTCCCGTCACTTCCAATTGCTCTATGACGACGCGCGCGAGGACGCTCTCTGGTCTGTCGTCCAGTTCGATCGCGATGTCCACGCCCTGGCGCAAGACGTAACGGGGATGAGGAGCGGCGTATCGGCAACAGTCGGCACGGACGAGATCGGCGTTCGCCTTGATGCACTGGCTCAGCTCGCACGGACGTGGACCGAGGCATCCATCGCTCGCGACACCGCGACGGCGACTCTTTATCAGTCTGTGGTCTCCGGTTTTGCCGACGCAGAACGGGTCCTTTTGCAACTCGGGACTGGCCCTGATGCCGGCGAGCATCTCGCCGATCTCGAGCGAGCGCTGTCAGAACTCGAACGTCAGGTCGAGCAGTTGCCGGCGCGCGTGCATGCCGAGCAGAGCGTCCAGCGAGAAATAAGCCGCGCCGCCGTGCTCGATCTGGGGCGTAGCGCCGCCGCAATGCTTATCCTGTTGCTCGCCTCCGTCATCTTCCTTGTGGTCACGTTACGCCGGCAGCTGGGCGCCGTCCGCCAGACGGGACGGGAGCTGAAGGTCGTCACGCGGCAGCTCACGGAAGCCTATGAAGCCGCGGACGCGGGCAACCGGGCGAAGTCGCAATTCATGGCCACCATGGGCCACGAAATCCGCACGCCGCTCAACGCCATCCTCGGCATGGCGGAACTGCTCGAATACTCGGAGCTTCCGGAGGACGCACTCTCGAGCGTCAAGACGATCCGTTCGTCGGGCGAGGCATTGCTCGAAGTCATCAACGAGATCCTCGACTACGCGAAGATCGAGCATGGCAAGCTCGAGCTCGAAGAACGCGCCGTCGACATTTCGGCGCTGGCGGAAACGACCACGAACATCGTTCGCGGACGAGCGGCCGAGCACGGCAATGCCGTTATTCTGGACATACCCGATGCACTCGACGCCCATTATGTCCGGACGGATCCGACGCGACTGCGTCAGGTCCTGCTGAACCTCCTGAGCAATGCCGTGAAATTCACCAGCAAGGGTACGGTCACGCTTCGGGTCCGGGAGTTTTATCGCGCCGGCAAGCTAATGCTGCGTTTCGAGGTCGAGGACACCGGTATCGGCATCGACGAGGTTGGCCTTGAAAAGCTCTTCCAGCCGTTCTCGCAGGTCGATGCCAGCATCAGCCGCAGATATGGCGGCACGGGTCTCGGCCTCACCATCTGCAAGCAGATCGTCGAGAAGCTCGGCGGTGAACTCGGCATGAGCAGCACGGTCGGGGTCGGAAGCATCTTCTGGTTCGAGATCGCAGTCGTCGCGGTGGACCGGGACGAGGTGCCGAACCACGCCGTCGGTCAGGACGCGGCGGCCGGTCTGCCGCACAAGCGTATCCTCCTGGTCGAGGACAACCGCGTCAATCAGCAGGTAGCGCGGCGCTTCCTGGAGCGGCTCGGCCAGGAGGTCACCATCGCCGACGACGGTGCCGAGGCGGTGCGTCTTTGCGAAAGCGAAACCTTCGACCTCATCTTCATGGACATGCAGATGCCCGTGATGGACGGCATCGAGGCGACCCGCCGGATTACCACGGGCAGCCTGAACGGAACGACCCCCATCGTTGCCATGACGGCAAACGCCTCTGATGACGACCGCCGGCGCTGTGTCGAAGCCGGGATGGTCGGGTTCGAAGCCAAGCCGATCACCATGAAGAGGCTGCGCAGCGTGCTCACGAGACTTTCGGAGGCAACGATCGACGACAGTGCGCAGGCGGAGCCGTACGACGCAGGCCTGCCGGATCTGGAGGCGGTCGATATCCCCGTTCTGGCGCCGCTCCCCATAGACGGTCTCGACGGTGAACGGCAATCGGAACTGGTCGAGGCGCTCGGCGAGGACGTTTTTCAGGAGCTGATCGTGTCCTTCTTCGACGATGCCGCAAGCCTCGTCCTGGAACTGCGCCAGGCCGTCCGCGAGGGAAGCCCGGATGATGTCGACCGCGTTCTCCACACGATCAAGGGCGCCGCGATCAACGTCGGCCTCAACGACATTGCCGGAAAGGCGAGTGCTTTGCGCAAGACAGAGCCGGAGCTCACCGATGTGGACCGGCTGACCGACGAACTGGAAACCCTGAGGTTCAAGCTTGTGGCCTGATGGCCAAGGAGGCGACGATGCGTATTCTGCTGGTGGACGACAACAATACAAATCTCAAGCTCCTGACGAAGCTCGTCGCGAAACTCGACCAGTGCGAGGCCGTGCCCTTCGCTGGTCCTGATGTGGTCCTGTCCGCACTGCCGGACCTCGATTTCGACATCGCCATCATCGATTACCAGATGCCCGTCTACAACGGCGTTGAGCTCTACACGGAGATCGTCCGGTTCGAGAAGTACGCCGACGTTCCGGTGATCTTCATCACTGCCGACACGGACATGACGACGCGCATGGCTGCGCTCAACGCCGGGGCGATCGACTTTCTGACGAAGCCGGTCAACCCGGTCGAATTCCAGGCCCGCGTACAGAACATCGTGAGCCTTTCTCGCGCACGCAAGCAGTTGGCAGACCAGGCAGAATGGCTCCGCCACGAAATCGACCGGGCCGTTGCCGAACTGCGCCAGCGCGAACAGGAGATCATTCACCGGCTGACGTTGGCCGCCGAATACAAGGATCCCCATAC
>DATGWU010000235.1:0-11888 GCA_035299345.1 Rhizobium sp. | reverse complement strand
ACGTGCGCACGCCGCGCGGCCGCGGCAAGAAAGATGGCGCGCTGCACGAAGTGCCGACACCGCGCCTCGCCGCAAAGACGCTGGAGGCGCTTCGCGACCGCAACGGTCTCGACACCTCGACCGTCGACGACATCATCTTCGGCTGCGTCGATCCGGTCATGGAAGCCGGTGCCGTGATCCCGAAGGCTGCCGCCTTCGAAGCCGGCTATGCCTTCTCCGCCCCCGGCATCCAGATCTCGCGCTTCTGCGCCTCCGCCCTCGACGCAATCAACCTTGCGGCCGGCAAGGTCACGGCCGGCTCCGACGACATCGTGATCGCCGGCGGCGTGGAGTCGATGTCCCGCATCGGCATGGGCATGTCGGGCGGCGCCTGGTACATGGACCCCTCGGTCAACTTCCCAGCCTACTTCATGCCGCAGGGCGTGTCTGCCGACCTTATCGCCACGAAGTACGGTATCTCCCGTGACGACGTCGACTCCTATGCCGTCGAGAGCCAGCGGCGTTCGGCCGAATCCTGGGCGAAGGGGCATTTCGCCAAGTCGGTCATCCCGGTGAAGGATGCCAACGGGCTCGTCATTCTCGACCGCGACGAGCACATGCGTCCCGGCACCGACATGCAGGCGCTGGCGCAGCTGCAGCCCTCCTTCCAGATGCCGGGTGAAATGGGCGGCTTCGAAGCCGTGGCCATCCAGGCTCATCCGGAAGTCGAACGGATCAACTATGTTCACCATGCCGGCAATTCGTCCGGCATCGTCGACGGCGCCGCGGCCGTTCTGATCGGCTCCAAGGCGGGCGGTGAAGCCATGGGCCTCAAGCCCCGCGCCCGCATTCGTGCGTTCGCCAATATCGGCTCCGAGCCTGCACTGATGCTGACCGGTCCGGTCGACGTCACCGAAAAGCTGCTGAAGAGAACCGGCATGAAGATCTCGGACTTCGATCTCTTCGAGCTCAACGAGGCCTTCGCCGCGGTGGTGCTGCGCTTCATGCAGCATTTCGAGGTCGACCATTCCAAGATGAACGTCGCCGGCGGCGCGATCGCCATGGGGCACCCGCTCGGTGCGACCGGCGCCATGATCCTCGGCACGGTCCTCGATGAACTGGAGCGCCGCGATCTCAACACCGCTCTCGTCTCGCTGTGCATCGGCGCCGGCATGGGCACGGCCACCGTCATCGAACGCGTCTGATCCGGGGAGGAGAAGAATATGACCTACAAGAACTTCACCATCGAAACCGACGCCGACGGCATTGCGCTGGTCACCTGGGACATGCCCGACAAGTCGATGAACGTCTTCACCGTCGAAGTGATAGACGAGATCGAGAAGATCGTCGACCAGACCGTCGCGGATGCCAACGTCAAGGGCGTGGTCTTCACCTCCGGCAAGAAGACCTTCTCCGGCGGCGCCGACCTCACCATGATCAAGGGCATGTTTTCCATGCTCGAAGTGGAAAAGGCGAAGGACCCGGACGGCGCGGTCCGCAAGCTCTTCGACGCCGCCGGCCGCATGACCTGGCTGTGGCGCAAGATCGAGACCTGCGGCAAGCCGTGGGTCGCGGCGATCAACGGCACCTGTATGGGTGGCGCTTTCGAACTCTCGCTCGCCTGCCACGGTCGCGTCGCCTCGAATGCGAAATCGGTGAAGCTTGCGCTGCCCGAAGTGAAGGTCGGCATCTTCCCGGGCGCAGGCGGCACGCAGCGCGTTGCACGTCTCGCCAATACGCAGGACGCCCTGCAGATGATGACCACGGGTTCGAGCCTGACCGCCGCCCGCGCCAAGGCAATGAACCTCGTTCATCAGGTCGTCGAGCCGGATCAACTGATTTCGGCCGCCAAGCAGATGATCAAGGATGGCCTCAAGCCCGTCGCCCCCTGGGATGAAAAGGGCTTCAAGGTGCCCGGCGGCGGCATCTGGACTCCGGCATCGGCCCAGCTCTGGCCGGCGGCTTCCGCCATCCTGCGCCGGGAGACGGCAGGCAACTATCCGGCTGCGCTCGCCATCCTGAAGAGCGTCTACGAAGGTCTCCAGGTTCCCTTCGACACCGGTCTCAGGATCGAACAGCGCTACTTCACGCAGGTCGTGCAGACGAAGGAAGCGTTCGGCATGATCCGTTCGCTCTTCGTCTCGATGCAGGAGCTCGGCAAGGGCGCCCGTCGCCCGGCGGGCGTCGAGAGAACCGAACTCAAGAAGGTGGGCGTCGTCGGCGCCGGCTTCATGGGCGCCTCGATCGCCTATGTCACGGCAGCCGCGGGCATCCCGGTCGTGCTGATCGACCGCGACATCGAGGCGGCCAACAAGGGCAAGTCGGTTTCCGAAGGCCTCGTCGCCGGTGCGGTCGGCAAGGGCCGGATGTCGAAGGAAGACGGCGAAAAGCTGCTCTCCCTCATCACCCCATCCGCCGATTATGCCTCGCTTTCCGATGCGAACCTCGTCGTCGAGGCGGTGTTCGAGGACCGCGAGGTGAAGAGGGCCGTCATCGAGGCCGTCGAGGCTGTCCTGCCGGAAGGCTCGATCTTCGCTTCGAACACCTCCACGCTGCCGATCACCGGTCTCGCCAAGAATTCGAAGCGTCCTGCCCAGTTCATCGGCGTGCACTTCTTCTCGCCGGTCGAGAAGATGATGCTGACCGAGGTGATCCTCGGCAAGGAAACCGGTGACAAGGCGCTCGCCGTCGCGCTCGATTACGTTGCGGCGATCAAGAAAACGCCGATCGTCGTCAACGACACCCGCGGCTTCTACGTCAACCGCTGCGTCTTCCGCTACATCAACGAGGCCTACGACATGCTGGCCGAAGGCGTGCCGGCGGTGATGATCGAGAACGCGGCGAAGTTCGCCGGCATGCCGGTCGGTCCGCTTTCGCTGAACGATGAGGTCGCTGTCGACCTTTCGCAGAAGATCATGCGGGCCTCCATCGCCGATCTGGGCGAGGCCTCCGTCAAGCCGGAGCACATGAAGCTCATCGACAAGATGGTGGACGAACTTGATCGTCGCGGCCGCAAGAACGGCAAGGGCTTCTACGAATATCCGGCGAAACCCGCCAAGAAGTTCCTGTGGCCCGGCCTCAAGGAACTCTATCCGCAGCAGAAGCCGGAGAACGTCAGCGTCAAGACCCTGCAGGACCGTCTGCTCGTCACCATCGCGCTGGAAGCTGCCCGCACCATGGAAGAAGGCATCGTCACCGATCCGCGGGAAGCCGATGTCGGCTCCATCCTCGGCTTCGGCTTCGCCCCCTACACCGGCGGAACGCTGTCCTACATCGACGGCATGGGCGTGAAGACCTTCGTGGAGCTCTGCGAGAAGCTTGCCGCCTCCTATGGCGATCACTTCAAGCCGACGCCGCTGCTGCTCGAAATGGCCGCCAAGGGCGAGACCTTCTACGGCCGATTCGATCCCTACGGCCAGGTCGACAAGGCGGCCTGAGGCCTGCCTTTCCTTCGCGAGAAGGCGAGAACTATGAAAGCCGGCCCACAAGGCCGGCTTTCTTCTTGGACGCATTGGCAGCGGTGTTGGAGGCCTTACGAACCCGTGGAATAGGGTCTCCGCAATCCCTGCCGCTCCAGCCAGTCGATCAGCGCCTTCGGCTCGTCGGTCTGGATAATGGTGGCGCCGCGGTCAATCCAGAAGCCGTAGACTTCGTCCGGCCGCCCGCTTGACATGGCGAGCCCATCGCCACGCCCGCCGGCGACCATACCCTCGGGCCGGTCGGTGATCGGATAGGTGTTTATCCAGAGATGGGTGTTGTTACGGATCGCAACCGCGCGCGCCTGTGCCGAAAACAGGGCACCGCCGTCCGATGTGAGAGCGGGTGCCGCATCCTTGTGCCAGACCACCAGTTCGGCGGCCGGCGCCGCCACCTGCCTGTCGACCCTCTCGATGAAGCTCGCCTCGTGGACCGCATCATCGGCGAGAATCGGCATGAAGAGTACGTCATCCCCGATGCGATCGAGCACCGCCTTCGTTCGGGCGAGCCGTTCCTCGTTCCAGATCGGCGCCTTGACGACGATGCCATCGGCCATCCCGAGGCGACGTGCGACCGCGACGATTTCGGGCAGGTCCTCCGGTTCGAGCTTGTTGTCGACGTTGACGAGGATCCGCCCGCGGGCGTGGGCCAGCATCTCTTCGAAGGTCGGGACGGCTTCCGCGCTCGCTTCGCCACTCGCCTCAACCTTCAGCCGGCACCGGCGAAGCTCCGCGAGTGTGTGGTCGTTCACCGCGCCGACGCAGGTGGTGGTACGCTCCAGTGTCGGGTCGTGCATAACGACCAGATCGCCGTCGCGCGACCGGCGGACGTCGAGTTCGACCAGTTCGACCCCGATCAAAACGGCATTGTCGATCGCTGCTTTCGAATTTTCCGGACGTACGGTCTTCCCGTCTTCCTTCCAGCCAGCACGATGCGCCACGACCATCACGTGGTCGCGCCAGCGGTTGGCGTCGCTCAGACGTTCGCGGATCAGGGAGCTGCGGCCACCGGCGGGCATGGAGGCGTCCGTGGCGATCGTCGGCGCCACGAGAAGCACGGCGGCAAGCATCGGGGCAAGGCGGCGCATCGTCAATCCTCCAGTCCTGTCTCGTCAGGAAAGCGGATAGGCGAGCCCGGTCACAGGGGCGTGACGGATCGGTGAATCTTCGATGACAGTGCTGGAACCCGGGTCGACGTCGCGGATTTCGCCTGACACGTCTTGCAAAAGACGAAATCCGCACTTAGTTGTAACGCCATCGATCTTGCTAGACGAACTCTGTCCCGGCCGTTGGTGCCGTTCTGGCGAACTTCCCTTCAATATCGGTTACACCACCGCAGCGCCTGCATGCTGCACAACTTTCGACGCGATTGAAAAAGGAAATCGTCATGAACACTGGTACCGTAAAATGGTTCAACGCCACCAAGGGTTACGGCTTCATTCAGCCGGACGACGGCGCTGCGGACGTTTTCGTCCACATCTCTGCCGTTGAACGCGCCGGCATGCGCGAGCTCAAGGAAGGCCAGAAGCTCTCCTACGAACTGGCTCGCGACAAGCGCTCGGGCAAGACCTCGGCGGACAACCTTCAGGCTCTCTGATGGAAAGTGCTCTCCGGAGCGCGGCGCGGATGTACCGGCCCGCTTCGTCGAGACCAAGGAAAAGGTCGGGTTCGCCCGGCCTTTTTTTGTTTTGGGCGGCGCGTCCTCCTGTCGAGGCGTTGGTCCCTTTACTTGTCGCCGTACCGCCCTACGCTTCTTATGTGTGGGAAAGGAGTTGCGATGGACGACAGTGCAAAAGCGCCGGCCAGAACCACGTTGCGCACCATCGAGGTTGACCTGCCGGTCAACGCGGTGTGGCACATCTGGCTGAAGGCCATGGTGCCCGGGATCCAGGGTACTCTTGCCTTCTCCAACGCGAACGGGAAGTTCGGCGAGGTGATCGCCAGCAATGCCGAAGAGTACTCGTTCCGCATCTATCACGTCTTCGGCGGCGGCCCGGTCGAGATAAGCTACGATACGGATACGACCTCCGTTTCCGTCGCCTACTGGTTTACTGCACAGGAAGTGCTGGAGACCGGGATAACCGTCGTGCACACGAATCCGGCCAATGCGCCGCCGGACCTGCCGGAGTGCTACCATTTCCGCCCGCCTTTCGGCTGGATGAACGATCCGAACGGCTTCGGGCGTTTCGGCGGCAGGCCGCATCTCTTCTATCAGCATTATTCGCATGGGCTGCGGTGGAACAACATGCACTGGGGCCATGCCGTCTCATCCGATTACCTGCGCTGGCGGCATCTGCCGATCTTTCTCTTCCCGTCGGAGGATCTGACGGCCCGGCCGGACCGGCGCGGCGGCGCCTTTTCCGGATCGGCGATCGCTTTGCCGAATGCGCCGGGCATCCGCGTCTTCTTCACCGAGAAGGTACAGGATCGCGCACCGGAGCAGGAGCTCCAGATGACGGCGACCTCCTCGGACCTCTTCAGTGCCGGCCAGGCGGAAGTCATCCTGCCCAGCCGCCCGGAGGGCGAGGGCCTGACCTTCGACTTCCGTGATCCCTACGTCTTCAAGGGGCCCGACGGGCACTGGAAGATGCTACTCGGCAGCCAGAGCGCGGAGGGCGGGGTCATCCTGCTCTACGAGACACAGGACGTCACCGCCGCAGGGGCCTGGACCTATCTCGGCAAGCTTCTGGTCGAGAAGCGTCACGCGACGACCGCCATCGAGTGTCCCTGCATGCTGCCGCTCGACGGCGTGCTGACGGACCCCGCGACCCGCTGGGTTCTGATCTATGGGCTGATGAACAGCGTCGACGCGACGACCGGGCGGCGCAATCTCACCATGGCGGAGGTCGGCTGGTTCGACGGCCAAAGCTTCTCCCGCGAGTTCATCCAGGAACTGGACTTCGGCACCGACAACTATGCGTTCCAGGCCTTTCTCGATGGCGATGCCCCGGTCGGCATGGGGTGGCTCGCCAACTGGGCGGATGCCTCCCCGACCATCGACTTTCCGACGGCCATGACGCTGCCGCGCACGCTGAAGCTCGGTGGAAACGGGCTTCTGACGCCGCCGATCGGCGCGGCCGAGAGCCTCAGGGGGCATATTCTCGACCGCACGCGCCTTGCTGTCGGCCAGGCCGTGTCGTTTCCCCATGGCGCGGTTGAAATCCTCTTCGAACTCAAGGAGCCGGGTGCACCCTTCGAGCTCAAGTTCGACCATCCGAACGTCGATGTCGGCGTCGTCCAGGACGAGGCGGGCCTTTCGATCCGCCACCGTGTCGGGGATGGCCCTTCGCCGAACTTCATTGCGCCGGGGGCGAAGGTGCGACGGCTGCGCATCTTCCTCGACTACGGTTCGATCGAGGTTTTCGCCGATCACGGCCGGTTCGTCGGCACAAAGCGGATCGCCGGATTCGAGCCGGTCAGCGCCGCGCGGCTTGCGGCGGGAACCGAGAATGTCGCCCATGCCACCGTCTGGTCGTTGCGCCTGTGATGGCGTTCAGCCCTTGTTTTCGGCGAGCCCACGGGTGCGGACGACCGTCACGGTGCAAGGTGCGTGGGACGCAACCTCGGCCGAGACGCTGCCGAGCAGGGAGCGCATCGCGGAGTTTGCCCTTGCTCCCATGACGATATGGTCGACGGTATTTTCGCGGGCATAGTCGAGAATGGCGTGAGCGGGCGATACGGCCTCGATCACGTGAAAGGTCATCGAACCTTCCGGTGCCTTGAGCGGCTCGGCCCAGTGCTTGAGCTCAACCAGCCGCGCGATGTGCTTGTTATTGCCCTCTTCGTCGAGATCGCTTTCCAGGCTGATGCGGGCGATCTTCAGCACGTTGAGGCAGGCGATACGGGCATTGGGTGCGATTTGCATGATGCGGCTGACCGTGAGCCGCAGCGCATCGGCAAGCTCGGGCGTTCCGTCGCGAAGGTCGATGGCGACCATGACGATCGGGGCGTTGGCGAGCGCCGCCGTCGCCTCTTTCGGCTTCAGGAGTTCGATGGGGTCGGGGTTGAAGCGACGCTTGATGACGTCGGCCCACCCGTCGCACCGCATCTTCTCCGCCCGGGCGGTCAGCACGACCTTCGAAAGGTCCTGCAAGTCCATGGCGAGCTGCGCGGCGGACGGATAGCGGCGTGCGGGATTGACCTCGAGACAGCGCAAGATCACCTCCTGCAGTGCCTTCGGCAGTTCGGGCCGCAACGCCCGCGGCGGAACGGGATCGCGCCAAAGCCGCTTCTTCAACCCCTTCAGTCGTTGCGGATCGCCGAAAGGTCGTTTGCCGGTCGAGAAGAAGTAGAGAAGCACGCCGAGGGCGAAGAGATCGCTGCGGAAGTCGCTGCGGACGCCGAGGATCTGTTCCGGGGCCATATAAGGAGCGGTGCCGTAAGGCAGTCGGAATTCCTCGTCCATCAGGTCGGGAAGTTCCAGGTGTCGCGCAAGCCCGTAGTCGATCAGCACGGCCTCTCCGGTCTCCCGGAACATGACGTTCGAAGGCTTGACGTCGAGATGGACCACATTCTGCCGGTGGAGATCCGTGAGCGCCGTGGCGATCTTGGCGCCGAGCCTCGTCACGTCCTCCACGGACAGGGGCAGATCATCGAGCAGAGGATAGAGAGATTTGTCCGGCAACTGTTCGAAGACAATGTAAGGCTGGTTGGCGAAATCGCCGTTCGCCACGAAGCGCGGTACATGCGGCCCGGAAAGCCTTGGCAGGATCATCTGCTCCATCTCGAAGCCGACGATCATCGCTGGATCGATGCCCGTGCTGATATCTGGCACTTTCATGAGCATCGGAAAGGTGATGTCGGGTCGGGTGACGGAGTAGAGCTTCGCCATGCCGCCCTTGTGTGCGAGCGCGCCGATGGTGAAGCCGTCTACGACGCTGCCCTGGTCGAGCCGTGCCTTTGCGATCATCCCGTCACCTGCCCCTGAAGAGCCGGGTGGCGAGGCTCTCTGGCAACCCCGCGGCCCTTATTCTCGCCGCCGCCGTCTCGATGTCGTAGCCTGCACGGCGGAATTCCAGCTCCCGCGTCTCGCCGTCGTAGAGGCCGAAAGCTGCCGACGGATTGCCATCACGCGGCTGGCCGACCGCGCCCATGACGGCGAGCCAGCGTCGCTGCTGCAGGAGCGGAATGCTGGTATCCGTGTAGGGAGAGAAACTGGTGATCTTGCCGCTTGGAGCAAGCGCGTAGAGCGCCGGCTGATGCACGTGGCCGCAAAAGCTGAGCCGTGCGGTGCAGGCGGCGAAGTGCGCAGCCGCAGCCTCGGCGTCGGTCACGTAGCGGAAGCGTTGCGGCGAAGAGGCGTCCGCATGGACGTAGAGCCGGCACTCGTCGGCCGCGTCGAATGGCAATGTTTCGAGATAGGCTTTTTCGTCCGCCGTGAGCTGCGTGCGCGTCCACTCCATGGCGGTACGTGCCGTCTCATTCATCGAAACGCCGGGATCGGAGACTGCCTGGTCGTGATTGCCACGGATCACCACGGCACCCTTCTCCGCAAGCTCCATCGTCTTCCGGACGCACCAGCCGGGATCGCCGCCATAACCGACGATGTCGCCCAGGATGACGAGGCGCTCCGCGCCCTGCGCCTCGGCTGCGGCCAGGACTGCCTCGAAGGCCTGACGGTTGGCGTGGATATCCGAAAGAATTGCAATCCGCATGGCCCCTCCCTGGCGCATTTGGAACTTCGGCATCAATCTAGGGCGTGTTCGGTTCGCGCGCTATTGGCCTGAAGCAGCATAGACCGGAGCACCGGAAGGCCGCAGCTCACTCCGCGGCGGCACGTTTCAGCCCGGAGATGTGGGTGATGAAGGCACGAAGGGCCGCAGGCTTTACAGGCTTGTGCTGCAGGCCGATATTGTGCCGCTCCGCCTCGGCGCGCACCTCGATCGTCCGGTCGGCGGTGACCAGCAGGGCCGGCACTTCCGTGCTGTAGAGCGTCCGCAATCTCAGGATCGCCCCGATGCCACTGCCGTCTCCGAGATGGTAATCGGCGATGATGAGATCCGGCGGCCCGGGGCTCGCAGCTACGATCGGGTCGAGTTCGGCGATCGACCCCGCGCACTCCACCTGGCAGCCCCAGCCAGAAATCAGAACGGCCATGCCATCGAGGATGTTCGGTTCATTGTCGATGCAGAGAACCCGGAGCCCGCTGAGGGGCTGCGCCGCCTCCCGTGGTCCCTGTGCGGCTGCCGGTCTCATGACATCCTGCAGATCGCGCTCTCGCGGCACCACGACCTTGAAGGTCGTGCCCTTGCCCTTTTTCGAAGAGAGTTGGACAGGGTGGTTCAGGACTTTGGCGATACGGTCCACGATCGAGAGCCCCAAGCCGAGGCCGGACGCTGTCTTGGCACCCTCGTCGAGGCGTGCGAACTCCTTGAACACGGTCCGGAACTTTGACGCCGGAATGCCGATGCCCGAATCCATGACCTGGATGATGACATCCTTGCCGCTGCGACGGGCGCCGATCAGTACCTTTCCGGAACGGGTGTACTTGATCGCGTTGGAGACGAGATTCTGGACGAGACGCCGCAGCAGGTTGGCGTCGGAATGCACCTTGAGCGAGGTTGGCATCACCACGAGTTTAAGGTTTTTCTCCCGCGCCATCGGCCGAAAGTCGGTTTCGATTCGCTCCAGCAATTCCTGCAGGGGAACGGCCGTCAGTCTCGGCTTCATCGCTCCGGTATCGAGACGCGAGATGTCGAGAACGGCGCCGAGGATGTTCTCGACCGACTCCAGCGCAGAGTCGATGTTGCGCACCAGCGGGCTGTTTTCCGACTCTCCCAGTCTCTCGACCAAGGACGATGAATAGAGCCGTGCAGCGTTCAGCGGCTGCAGGATATCGTGGCCGGCGGCGGCGAAAAAGCGGGTCTTGCCGATATTGGCGTCGTCGGCGGCGGCCCGCGCTTCGGCGAGGGCGTGATTGACGCGGGTAAGTTCGGCGGTTCGCTCGCTGACCCGCTGTTCGAGCGTCTCGTTCGCCTGCTTCAGCGCCTTGTCGGCCGCGACCTGGCTGGTGATGTCGCTGAAGGTGGCGACGATGCCCTTGTCGGGCATCGGATTGCAGCGCACTTCGATGATCCGCTCGCCGCCCTTCAGCACCAGTTGGAACGGTTTGTCGAAGCGCTGGAAATTGCGCACCACCTGCGCCTGCTCTCCCGCCACCACGTCTCCGCGGTCCGCAAGCATCGCGATGATGTCCGTCAGTGGGTAACCGACCTGGCCGACGTGTTCCGGCAAATCGAGAAGCGTGCGGAAGCGCCGGTTCCAGATCGTCAGCCGGTTGGTGCTGTCGAAGACGGCGATACCCTGGTCCATCTGCGAAAGGGCCGTCTGAAGCATGTCCTGATTATATTGCAGGGCCTCGCTCGCCTGGTCGAGAAGCCAGGCAGTATCGGCCGAGGTGTCCTCGGCCTTCTGCAGCATCAGCGACAGAACGAGGCGGGCCGACGAGGAGCCGATCGCACTGCCGAGCAATTGTTCGGAAAAGTGAATGAAGGCCATGTCGGCCGGGCTGTCATCGTCGAGGTGACGTCCCGCCGCCTGCTCGTAGCTTCTGAGCGATCGTTCCATCCGCTCCTCGCCGAGATAGCGCGCAATGGCCACCTTGAGGTCGCCGACGCTGACACGGGTCTTCCAGCCGCGCGTGGCAAACTGCGAGCGTGGATGCCGTTTGACGAAGATGCCGGACTGAATCCGCTCGACCGGTTTGAGGTTGCGGCTGAGCGAGCCGAGGACGAAAGCAATCGTATTGAGGAGCAGGCTGAGGATGGTGGCGTTCACCAGGGGGTCCGTCTCGGGGCCGCTGAAGACTGCCACGCCCGGGAACAGGAAGCTCAGGATGGTTGAGGCAAGCTCGGCGTTGTCGCCGACACCGAAGCTCGGCAGGAAGAGAAGATAGGCCCAGATGAAGATCCCGATGCTCAGGCCGAGGATCGCGCCGCGCGCATTGGCCCGTCGCCAGATCAGGCCGCCGAAGAGCGAGGGGGCGATCTGCGCAATGGCGGCGAAGGACAACAGGCCGATCGAGGCGAGGCCGCTCGTGTTGTCGGCCGAGTGGTAATAGAGATAGCCGAGAAGGACGACGCCGAGGATCGACAGCCGCCGGATGTGCAGCAGCGTCTTTGCGAAGTCGGCACGCTGGCTCGGCCGCGCGAGCAGCTTCTGGCGCAGAAAGACCGGCAGGACGATGTCGTTCGAGACCATGATCGCCAGCGCGACAGAGGCGACAATGACCATTGCGGTCGCCGCCGAGAACCCGCCGAGAAAGGTAACAAGCGAGACCAGTTCCATCTCGCTGTGGAGCGGCAGTGACAACACATAGAGGTCGGCGTCGCCTGTGCCCCCGAAGGTCAGGATACCCCCCATTGCCGCCGGCAGAACGAAGAGATTGATTGCGACGAGATAGAGCGGCAGGAGGATGCCGGCGGTCTTGAGTTC
>DATGWU010000234.1:0-3204 GCA_035299345.1 Rhizobium sp. | reverse complement strand
TTCGCGCTGTTTGACCGGCGGCAGGTGGGCGATGCTTGTCTTCATCAGCAATCAACACCCCTTCCGTGTCTGATTCGAATGGCTTTTCCGGCTTGCGCAGCAAGCCACAGTGCCAAAACCCTCCGCACCTTTCAACGAAGGCTTTGCAAAATCACCTTTCACATTCGTTTCGCAAAGTGGAGGTTCTGCCGGTCAGAAGGGTGTTAAAGGGCGGTCGCACCTTTGGCAGGAGGTTTCAGGTCTCCCCGAGCCGTGCAAAAGCAGCCAGCACCGTGCGTTCCGACCGTTCGAGATAGGCCTCCAGCGCGCGTGCCGCCTCGACCGACTTGCCGGCCTTTAGCTGCTCCAGGATTGCTGCGTTCAGGTCGACGTAGGGGGCGTGGAGGAACTCCGGATCTTCAAGTAGGCCGAAGCTCAGGCGCAGTTCGGCGGCGATCTGGCCGTAGAAGGTGTTGAGTCGCGTGCTGTCGGCGAGGTCGACGATCGCCGCATGAAACGCCATGTTGGCGCTGCCGACACCGACCCAGTCTTTCGCCTCGCGGCATTTCAGGGCGGTCTCCACGGCCTCGTGCATGCGCATGACGGCCGGATGCTGCGGGTAGGCCTGTTCGAGCGCCCGGCATTCGATCAGGCGACGGACCCGGTAGATGTCGATGATCGAGGCCATGCTCGGCGTCGCGACAAAGACGCCGCGGTTCGGCTCGTGTCGCAGGAGACCTTCCTTGGTGAGGAGCCGAAACGCTTCGCGGAGCGAATTGCGCGAGACGTCGAGATCGCCGCTCAGCGCCGCCTCCGAGAGCCGCTGGCCGGGCTTCAACGCGCCGTCGATCAGGCGCGCGCGGATCTGTTCGGCAAGCCGTTGCGCGAGCGTCAGTGCTGGATCGTGATGTGTCATCGGCCCCTTTTTGGCGCGCGCGCCGTGTCCTTCCGTCTTGGCCCGTCGGCCCACTCGTTGCCGGATATCGTGCATCCGCGTCTTGCCGGTCTGCGTCGCCGGGGCGACCCCATGGCGCAATATCCCCGAAGCGGCGGACGAGGCAAGGTCCGCGCGGCGGGAGCGGCAATAATGCGCAGCAAGAAAGCAGGTTCTGCACATGTTCACGCTCTAACGCTCTACAAAATAACAGAATGATGGAATCAAAAAAGAAAATTGTTCAACAATCTTGACAGAATTGTGAAACGAGGCGACGCTGCATCTGTCGAATACAGCAGATCGGCCTCGCCTCCGTGCATGGGCGGGCCGCAATCATAAGGAGAGGGTTCATGGAACAGCATTCGATATCCCAAAGTGCCGGCCCGATGGCCGATGCTTCGCTCGCCACTCCGGGCAGCCAGTCGGCCAAATCTCGCCGCGCGTCGCTCACCGCTGCCATTTTCCTGATGGCGACCTCGGCCATCGGCCCCGGCTTCATCACCCAGACGGCCACCTTCACGTCCAAACTCGGCGCGGCCTTCGCCTTTGCCATCCTCGCCTCGATCATCATCGATTTCGTGGTCCAGCTCAACGTCTGGCGCATCGTGACGCTGACGCGCATGCGCGCTTCCGAGATCGCCAATGCCGCCATTCCGGGAACCGGCTACGTGCTTGCCGTGCTCGTCATCGTCGGTGGGCTCTTCTTCAACATCGGCAATATCGGCGGCTCCGGACTCGGCCTCAATGCCATGCTCGGCATCGACCCGAAACTGGGCGGGGCGATCAGCGCCCTGATCGCGATCGGCATCTTCCTCTCGAAACGCGCAGGCGTCGCCATCGACCGGCTGATCATCGTCGCCGGCGTCATGATGATCCTGCTGACGCTCTACGTCGCGATCGTCTCCGGGCCGCCGGTCGGTGAAGCGCTTTATCAGACCGTCCTGCCGGCTACGATCGATTTCGCGACGATCACCACCATCGTTGGCGGCACGGTCGGCGGCTACATCACCTATTCCGGCGCACATCGCCTGCTCGACAAGGGAACGGTCGGCATCGAAAACCTCGGCGCCGTCAACCGCGCGGCACTTTCCGGCATCGCGGTGACCGGCCTCATGCGCTACGTGCTCTTCCTCGCGATTCTCGGCGTCGTCGCAAGCGGTGTCGTCATCGATATTTCCGGCAAGGGCGCCAATCCCGCGGCGCAGGCCTTCGAGGCCGCCGCCGGCAATGTCGGCCTGCGCATCTTCGGCGCTGTCCTCTGGTTCGCCGCCATCACCTCCGTCATCGGCGCGGCCTATACCTCGGTTTCCTTCCTCACCGCCTTCAAGCCGGACATCAGCGAACGGGGCCGCAATCTTGCAACCGTCGTCTTCATCGCCGTCTCGCTCTTCTTCTACGTCGTGATCACCACGCCTCCGGCGCAGATGCTGGTCTTCGTCGGTGGCCTCAACGGCCTCATCCTGCCGATCGGCCTTTCGATCTTCGTCTATGCGGCCTGGGTGCGCTCCGACCTCATGGGCGGATATCGCTACCCGCGCTGGCTGCTCGTCCTCGGCGCGGCGGTCTGTGCGCTCACCTGGTATATGGGCTACAAGTCGATCGGGCCGATCTTCGCGCTTCTGACGGCAACCGCATAAGGGGGACCTTCGATGACCGCAATCGATCTCAACAGCGATCTCGGCGAAGGTTACGGCGCTTGGAAGATGGGAGACGACGAGGCGATGCTCGCCATCGTTTCCAGCGCCAACGTCGCCTGCGGCTTTCATGCCGGCGATCCCGCCGGCATCCTGAAGACGGTGAAGGCGGCGGCCGAGAAGGGTGTTTCGATCGGTGCGCACGTCTCCTATCCCGATCGCGTCGGCTTCGGCCGGCGCGACATGGATGTGACGAGCGGCGAGCTCACCGCCGACGTCATCTACCAGATCGGCGCGCTGAAGGGGCTCGCCGCCGCTGCCGGAACGAGTGTCGGCTACGTCAAGCCGCATGGCGCGCTCTATAACCGCATCGCCCATGACCCGAAGCAGGGGCAGGCGGTGATCGACGGCATCAAGGCGGTCGATCCTTCGCTCGTGCTGATGGGGCTCGCCGGCTCGCCGATCCTCGATCTCGCCCGCAAGGCGGGACTTCAGGTGGTGGCAGAGGCCTTCGCCGACCGCGCTTACCAGCCGGACGGCCAACTCGTCTCGCGCCGGGAGCCGGGCGCCGTGCTGCATGACCCGCAACTGATCGCCCGGCGCATGCTGCGGCTCGCCTATCAGGGAACGCTGGAGGCGATCGATGGCTCGACGGTC